>WREB01000080.1 GCA_009779525.1 Defluviitaleaceae bacterium | reverse complement strand
TTTTTGCTTGTCGCGTTCATCAGGTCGATCGATTTTTACGACGGCGTGAGCGCGGCGTTTTGGACGATCGCATCGGTTTTTACGCGCTTCGATATAAAAGAGCTTTCGAACGGGCTAAGCGGCGCCGGCCTTAGCGCTTCCGGCGTCTATGCTGCGGCGGCGGGGCTATCGCTCGTCGCCGCGGTAAGCGTGATCCAGCGGAAAGGCGCCGACGTCAGGGAGACGCTCCATTCAAAAAGCTGGCCGGTCAGATGCGCCGCGGTTTTTTTAACGGTGCTTGTGATCTTGGTGTTCGGAGCCTACGGCGAGGGATACGACGCGAGGCAGTTCATCTACAACCAATTTTAGTCAGTCGATCAAGGGGTTGACATGCGTTTATTAAAATGGGCGCTGACTTTATTTTCATTCGCCGCGTGCTTTTTGTCGCTCCAGCGCCTTTTTATTCCAAAGCACGCCCAGGAAAGCTACGAGGGCGCGCTGATCGGCGAATACTACGGCGAGGCCAAGGACCACGACGTCATCATAATCGGAGATTGCGAAGTGTATTCCAACATATCACCCGTCGCGCTCTGGGAAGGCTACGGGATCGCTTCATTCGTGCGCGGAAGCCCGCAGCAGTTGATATGGCAGTCCTACTATTTGCTTGAGGAGACGTTCCGCCACGAAAAGCCGGTAGCGGTAGTCTTCAACGTCATGTCCATGCAGTACGGGAAGCCGAGGGACGAAGCGTATAACCGCCTGACTCTGGACGGGATGAGGCTTTCGGACATAAAGCTTAGGTCCGCTTACCGTTCGATGACCAAGGGCGAAAACCTGCTTTCCTATGTTTTTCCGCTGCTTCGTTACCACGATCGGTGGAGCTCCCTAAAAACGGAGGATTTTCAATATTTTTTTAGCGGGCCGAAAGTATCGATTAACGGATTTATGATAAACTGCGGAGTCAAGCCGATCGACATCGCCGAAGCGCCCGCCGGAATGAAGCTGCCCGATTACGCCTTCAGCGCCGAATCGTATGAATACCTTGACAAGATCAGGACGCTGTGCGAGCGAAACGGGGCCGGCCTTCTGTTGGTCAAGGCGCCGGTGCTTTATCCCGTATGGCATGACCAATGGGATTCGCAGATAGACGAATACGCGAAAAAGCACGGAATCGTTTACGTAAATTACCTTAAACTGCTGAACGAAACAGGAATTGATTTTACGAAGGACACGTTCAACGCGGGAAACCACCTCAACGTTTACGGCGCAAAAAAACTGACGGAGCATTTGGGAAAGGTCCTGGCTTCCGAATTCAATTTGACCGACCGAAGAAACGAACCCGAAACGGCTGCCAGGTGGGCGAAAAAATCCAAAGCCTACGCGGATATTATCGCCGCGCAGGAGGCCGAATTTAAACTCACCGGAAAAATAAAGACGATATTGGTTCGCTGAGGAGCCGGCATGAAAAAAGCATTGTTCGTCATTTTGATATGCGTCTTCGCCGCCGCAGCGGGTTGCGCGCAATCCGAAAACGAGCGAGTTACCGAAACGCCGGGACAAGGCAGCGAGGCGTCCGGCGATTCAAACGGGAGCGGCGACGCGGACGGCGTTAGCGGACTCGCCGAAGCCGATGAAATCTCGGGAGGCTTCGTTTTCGAGTACAAAGGCGAAAAGATATTATTGGGCGATGAAATAAACGACGTGACGGACAGGATTGGCGAGGCGAGAAGCGTGTTCGAATCGCCGAGCTGCGCCTTCGACGGTATCGACAGAATTTACTCGTTCCCAGGCTTCGAAATCTACACGTACCCGGAGGGCGAGACCGATATCGTCTACCTTATTTACTTTAGGGACGACAGCGTCGCGACTCCCGAAGGCATTTATCTGGGATTAACAATCGACGAGGCGATAGCCGCGTACGGCGACGGATACGCGCATGAGTTCGGGCAGTACGCGTATTTAATAAATAGAACCTGGCTTAAATTTTTGACCGACGGTGATAAAAACATCGAGGCCATCACGTACGAGCTGGATTTGGGAATGCGCGGATGATAATCAGAAAGACTTGGAAGCTGCTATACGGATATAAAAGGTTTTTTTTGGTTGCGATGGCCGCGACGATGCTTGCGGCCTTCTTTAACGTCATACCTCCGATGGTCGTAAAGGTCACGATCGATTCCGTCATTAACAAGGGGCCCCTCGAAGCCCCATGGTTTATCGTCATTTTAGTCGAAGCGGCCGGAGGGGTTACGCGGCTTGCCGGCGATCTTTGGATATGCGGGCTTATGGTCGTCGCCGCGGCCGCGGGCAACGGAATCTGCGCTTTTTTTCGGGGCAAGTTTACCGCGAAAGGCGCCGACGAATTTGCCAAGCAACTGAAGGATAAACTGTACGACCGTCTGCAGCGCGTTCCGTACGAATATCACATGACTGCGAAAACGGGAGACTTGATCCAGCGCTGCACTTCCGACGTCGAGACGATCCGCCGCTTCCTCTCCATGCAGCTTGTCGAAATCGCGCGGATTTTATGCGTCGTCGCCTATTCGGTTTCCATTATGCTTTCGCTCCATGCCGGCTATACGCTCGTCGCGGTTGTCACGGTGCCCCCGATGTTTATCGTATCGCTTAAGTATTTTAAAAGCATCAGGAAGCATTTCACGCTCGCGGACGAAAAGGAAGGCGAGCTTACCGCCGCGCTCCAGGAAAACCTGAGCGGGGTCCGGGTGGTCCGCGCCTTCGGGATGCAGCGGTTCGAAGCGGAAAAATTTGAGTCGAAGAACGAGGAGTTCCGTTTTCTTTGCGTGAAGATGATGAATGTCATGGCCAGGTTTTGGAGCCTGACCGACGCATTGACGTTCCTGCAGATAGGCGCGGTCTTGTTCGCCGGAATTTTTTTGGCGCTCCGCGGTTCGATTACGGTCGGAACGCTGTTAGTTTTTTTAAGCTACGAGGGAATGCTCATATACCCGGTGCGCCAATTAGGCCGAATACTCAGCGACCTTGGCAAGATGGAAGTCTCGCAAGACCGCGTCGGCGAAATCCTTAACACCCCCGCTGAAACCGACACGCCGGGGGCGGTTTCGAACCGGCTTGACGGCGATATCGTGTTTGACAACGTCACGTTTGCCTACGAAAAAAACCGTCCGGTGCTTAACGGCTTGAGCTTCGCGGTAAGAAAGGGCGAAACGATCGCGTTGCTTGGCGCGACGGGTTCCGGGAAAACGACGGCGATGCATCTGCTGCTTAGGCTCTACGAATACGGCGAAGGCACGATCACGATAAACGGGCGCGAATTGAGGGGCATAAAAAAAGACCATTTGAGGTCGCGGATAGGGATCGTGCTGCAGGAACCGTTTCTTTATTCGAAAACCATCCGCGAAAACCTCCGGATGGCAAAGCGCGGAGCGAACGATCCAGAAATGGAGGAAGCGGCCGAAACCGCGGCGATACACGAGACCATCAATCAATTCGAAAAAGGCTACGAAACGATGGTCGGCGAGAAGGGCGTAACGCTTTCGGGCGGCCAAAAGCAGCGCCTCGCGATCGCGCGGACGCTGATAAAACAAAGCGACGTCCTTATCTTCGACGATTCGCTTAGCGCGGTCGACCCCGAGACGGACGCGCGAATACGCGCTTCGTTAAAAAAACGCGCCGGCGGCGCGACGACGTTCATCATTTCCCAGCGGATCGGAACGCTGATGGAAGCCGACAGGATATTCGTGCTTGAGGACGGCAGGCTTGCCGATTCCGGCACGCACGAGGAGCTTTCGGCGCGCGACGGGCTTTACGGCAGGATCTGGAAAATCCAAAATATGCGCGACGAGGATTACGCATGAACCCCTTCGAGGAACAAGACTATACCAAGCAATTCGACATCAAGCTTTGGGGCAGGATATTTAGGCTTTGCAAGAACGAGCGGACTAGGCTCGTAAAACTCGCGGTCCTTTTGATACTGCTCGCTTCGGGCGAGGCGGCGTTTCCGCTTATGAACCGGTATGCGATCGACAATTACGCCACGGGGCAAAGGCTCGGAACGCTCCCGTTTTTTTTAGCCGCTTACGCCTGCCTGGTGGCCGGAATGGGGCTTGTCATTTATTTATTCATTCTGATATGCGGAAAAGTGGAGGCGGGCGTCGTATACCACATCCGGAAAACGGGTTTCAGGAAGCTTCAGGAACTTCCGTTCTCCTATTACGATACGACTCCGGTCGGCTGGATAATGGCGCGCATGACTTCGGACGCGCAGCGCATCGGCGACGTAGTGGCGTGGAGCTCCATAGACATCGTATGGGGTTCGGCGATGATCGCCTTCATCACCGTCAGCATGTTTGTCTTGAACGTTAAGCTAGCGCTTGTCACCGTCTGTATGTTCCCGGTCCTGATGGCCGTCAGTTTCTTCTTCCAGAGGATAATATTGAAAAACCACCGGGAGATACGCAAATACAACTCCAAAATCACCGGGGCGTACAACGAGGGAATAAACGGGGCGCGCACCACTAAATCGCTTAACCGCGAGTCGAAAAACTTCGAGGAGTTCGAAACGCTTACGTTTTCGATGAAATCCATGTCCGTAAGGGCGGCAGTCATATCGTCGGTATACCTGCCGATCGTCATGGGACTCGGTTCGGTCGGCGTGGCACTGGTGCTTTGGCAAGGCGGGCACGACGCGCTTGGCGGCGCTGTAAGCATTGGGACGTATGCGGTTTTTATCACCTATGCGATGCAAATCTACGACCCCGTGCACCAAATAGCGCGGGTTTTTTCCGAATTCAACGCGGCGCAGGCCTCCGCCGAGCGGACTCTTTCGCTTATCGAGCAGGAACCGGAAATAACCGACTCCGACGAAGTCGTAAAATTGTACGGAGACAGCTTCAATCCGGTTAAAGAAAACTGGCCGGAAATTAAAGGCGAAATAGAATTCGAAAACGTCGGGTTCGTTTATAAAACGGGCGAGCGCGTGCTCGAAAACTTTAGCCTGCGCGTCCCGGCCGGGCAAAGAATCGCATTGGTCGGCGAAACGGGCGCGGGAAAAAGCACGATAATAAACCTGATCTGCCGCTTTTACGAGCCCACGGAGGGGCGCGTGCTAATCGACGGTACGGACTACAAAAAGCGAAGCCAGCTTTGGCTGCAGTCGAACGTCGGTTACGTCTTGCAAACGCCGCACCTCTTCAGCGGAACCGTAGCGGAAAACATCCGCTACGCCAAGCGCGACGCGACGCCGGCCGAAATCATGGAGGCGGCAGGAACGGTCGGGGCGCTGGAATTTATCTCGAAACTTGAAAAGGGCTTCGATACGGAAGTGGGCGAGGGCGGCAGCCGGCTGTCTTCGGGGCAAAGGCAGCTCGTATCGTTCGCGCGCGCGATAATCGCCGATCCGCGCCTTTTTGTGCTCGACGAAGCGACTTCAAGCGTCGATACCGAAACCGAATCGACGATCCAAAAGGCGGTCGATTCCGTCCTACATGGCCGCACGAGCTTCATCGTCGCGCACCGTCTCTCGACGATCCGGTCGTGCGACAGGATAATCGTGATACGGGACGGGGAGATTATCGAGGACGGAAACCATAAAACGCTCTTGAAACAAAAAGGCGCGTATTATAATTTATACGCGAACCAATTCAAATCAGAGGCGGAGCGGGAACTGCTCGCCAGATAGGGGGGATCCGCATGGAAAAAGAAAGGCTCCTAAAATATGCCGAGCTTATCGTAAGGGCGGGCGCAAACGTGCAGGCCGGCCAGCCGGTGATCGTCTCGTGCGCGGTCGACGACGCGTACTTCGCGAGACATATCGAAAACTGCGCTTACGACGCGGGCGCGTCCGAAGTAACGATTTTTTGGACGGACGACGCGTCCGAAAAAACAAGGTACCTGCGCGCGGCCGACGCGTGTTTCGACGAATACCCCGAGTGGCGCGTCGACAGATTCAAGCACTACGACGACAGGGGAGTCGCGTACATTCATTTGCGCTCCTCCGACCCGGACCTGCTC
>WREB01000079.1 GCA_009779525.1 Defluviitaleaceae bacterium | reverse complement strand
CTTTTAATAACGAATCGGTTTCGCATTGGTTGACCTTGCATCCGAGCGTAAAAGCAGAACACTCAAGCCGGCTCATCCGGCTGCGCGGTTTGTTCCGAAGCCGTTTGCGCGTCCGGCTGTCCCGGCGCTTCGTCGAACGACGCGGGCTCCGAGTTTTCGTCCCGTCGTCCGGCCGCTTCTTCCGCCGGAGCGGATTCGGATATGTTTTTTTCGTCGGTCTGCGCCAATAATTCTTCCGTCTGAGCGGCTGGTTCCGCTTCCGGCGCCGGCAACGGATCGATAATAAGCGGTTCCGTCAGGTCAGGCTTCGGCTCGCCGCTTTCGTCAAGCATTTCTTTTAGCTGCCCCGTTATCACTTCGGCCTCCGGCAACGATTCGACCGTCGCGAAGACCATTATTTTCCCCTCCGCGCAGCCCGCGGCCGCAAGCGCTTCCCTGGCCTTGCGCTTGAACTTCTCGCCGGAAAGAATGTTGCCGCAAGTTAAAAGCACGTTTACCTTTTTATCCTTCAACCCGGCGTTTTCCACAAAATATTTGGCGGGCGAAGCCATATGGCCTCCCCAAACCGGCGCGCAGACGTATATTTCCGCCGCGTCGACGGAAGGCATGTTCGTTATGGGATAGGGCTTTTTCGTGATGGCGAGTCCCAGCGCCTTAAAGAGAAAGCTAAGCCTTCCCCTCTCGTTTAAATCGGATTTAAGCTCATGCGCTTCCCATCCCAAAACGCCCGCCAGCGCCTCGGCGAAGACTCTCGTCCTGCCTCCGTACGTATAATAGTAAACCATCCGATCATCCCCTCGGCCGATATTATCATATCGGGGAACCGGATTTCAATCAAAAGAACCAAATCGCCGCGAAGCATAACGCCGCGAGCTTAATCGAAGCGAATGTTTCCGGCTTAACCGGCAGGCCTTTAAATGGTATAATGCCGCCGTATAAAAATGGCTACGCCGGCCGGGAGTTTTTTATGGAACACGGCTTCGTGCGCGCCGCCGCGGCGACGCCGCGCGTCAAACCGACGGACTGCGGCCACAACGCCGCCGCGATAATTAATTTGATGGAACAGGCTTCCGCCGTCGGCTGCGATTTGCTTGCGCTCCCCGAACTGTGCGTGACCGGCGCGACTTGCGGCGACTTGTTTTTAAACGCTCATTTGACGGACGGCGCGGAGGAAGCGCTTTTAAAAATCGTTAAAGCGAGCCAAAATAAAAAAATGGCCGTCGTCGCGGGGCTTCCCGTCAGGACGCGCGGAAGGCTTTTTAATTGCGCCGCGGTCGTCTGCGGAGGGAAGCTAGTCGGAATCGCGCCTAAGGCTGGAACTTCGGGCGGCGTTTTTTCGCCGGGAGACCGCGCAAATTTTGAAACGATTGAGTTTTGCGGCGGCGAAGTTCCGTTCGGCGCCGATCTGATTTTTTGTCATTTAACGAAAAAAGACTTTGCCTTCGCCGTCGAAATCGGAAGCGATTTTTATTTGCCGACGCCGCCGTCAAGCCTGTCAGTCCCCGAAGGCGCGAGAATCGTCGTCAACATTTCGGCTTTGCGAGACCGCGCCTTCGGGCCCGCGAAATGGCGCGGGGCGGTTTCGTGCCAGTCCGAGAGGCTTGCTTGCGTCTATGTCTGCGCCTGCGCGGGGCTGGGGGAGTCGACCACCGACGCGGTCTACTCCGGCCACAACCTGATCGTCGAGGACGGCGAAATTGTAGCGGAAGCGAAACTTTTCGAAAACGAAACGGTCCGCGCGGACGTCGACTCCGAATCGGCGCCGCTTTCGCCCGAAACGCGAACAAAAAAAAATTCGTCGCGCCGCGCCGCCTTTTACTTCGACGAGAACGAAAACGATTTGGAACGCAGGCTGAGCACGCGTCCGTTCCTGCCTGACCGCGAGGAAGACCTCGAGGCCTACTGCCTTGAAACGCTTATGATGCAGTCCGCGGGACTCGCGCAAAGGATCGAGGCTACGGGCGCCGAAAGCGTCGTCGTCGCGGTTTCGGGCGGGCTTGACTCGACGCTCGCGCTGCTTGTCGCGGTTGAGGCCGCCTTGCGGACGGGCCTTGATTTAAAAAACATACGCGCCCTTTCGATGCCGTGCTTTGGCACATCTTTCCGCACGAGGCGAAACGCGAGGTTGCTTGCCGAAAGCCTCGGGGTAACCTTCGTTGAAATAGAAATCGGCGAGGCGGTGCGCGGGCATTTCGAAGACATCGGGCGCGAGCCGGACGATTACGGAGTCGTCTACGAAAACGCGCAGGCGCGCGAGCGCACGCAGGTGGCGATGGATTACGCCGCGCTGCACAAGGGTTTCATGGTCGGAACAGGCGACCTTTCCGAGCTCGCGCTCGGGTTCGCGACATACGGCGGCGACCACATGTCGATGTACAACGTAAACGCTTCGATACCAAAGACCCTTATAAGGCCGGTCATATCCGCGGCCGCAAAAAAAAGGGCCGGCTTAAGGGATGTGCTTGAGGATATTTTACGCACCCCTATTTCGCCGGAGCTGCTTCCGGAACGCGAAGGCGTCGGGGCGCAGGAGACGGAGTCGATCGTCGGGCCCTACGAGCTGCACGACTTCTTTATCTACCACATGCTTAAGCGCGGCAAGTCTCCGGAAAAGATTTTTTATCTCGCCTGCGGCGCGTTTAACGGCAAATACGAACGCGGCGAGATAAAAAAATGGCTCGAGGTGTTTTTGCGCAGGTTCTTCGCCGGCCAGTTCAAGCGCTCGTGTTCGCCCGACGGGCCGGCGGTCGGCCAGGTCAGCCTTTCGCCGCGCGGTTTCTGGAGGATGCCAAGCGACGCATCCGCAAAATTTTGGCAGTTTGGCAAGCGCGATTGAGCCGGTAAAAAAATATTTGCGCTTTGCAACGGGTTTTGATAAAATACCGCGTCTTATATGCGTGAAAGGAAATGAACATGGCAAAGTGCGAAGTGTGCGACAAAAGCGTGAGGACGGGGCACAGGATCAGCATCACCCGCAGCCAGGTCTCGCGTAGGGCGAACCGCTTCTGGAAGCCCAACATCAAAAAAATTCAAATCGTCGAAAAATCCGGGAACGTGAGGAAGGCGCACGTTTGCACGCGCTGCCTCAGGTCCGAGAAAGTCACCCGCTCGGTTTAACCGGGCTCAGACCATCTTGGCGTCGCCCCAAACCCTTTCGAGGCTGTAGAAGGCGCGGCTTTCCTTGTCGAAGATGTGGACGATGATCTCGCCGAAATCGAGCAGCACCCAATTGGCGGACCCAAGCCCCTCCGCGTGCCGGAGCTTGCGTCCGTCTTTTAGCATCGTCTCCTCGGCCGCGGCGGCGAGCGCCCGTATCTGGGGGGCGTTGCCCCCGCTTGCTATCACGAAGTAATCCGCAATGGTGGTTATGTTACCGATATCGAGCACTACCAAATCCTCGGCGAATTTTTTGTCGAGCGCCTCCCGAAGCTTTTCTATTAAATCCAATTAACGCTTCCCCCGTCTATTCTTTATTATTATCAAGCCAGTCAAGCGCAGCGCGGCTCCACGGATGCACGATCCGCCCTCTTTGCGCGTTCAGCTTCATCACGAACCTTATCCCGACCCTAAGCGCCTCGTCTATGTCGCGGCCTGCTAACGCGCGCATTTCACTGAGCGCCCCGTACTCGCCCCTATAGGGTTCGGTGTAGTCGGCGAGCATCACGACCTTGTCGAAGAGCGTCATTCCGTAGTTGCCGGTGGTGTGGTAGCGGATCGCGCGAAGGATTTTCTCATCCCTTACCCCGAAGTCCCTGCGCGCCGACTCCGCGCCGAGCAGGCTGTGCGCGAGATCGATGTGCGTTTCGATCGCCTCGTCGGTCGCAACGTCCCAAAGGCGGCAGAGGCAGCGTTTCTTCGCGTCGCCGTATTCTTTCGCGCAGTCGTGGAGCAGCGCCGCGATTTTGGCCGACTCTATGTCCTCGCCGTAGATCGAAGCCAGTCTTTCCGCCTCGGCCACGACGCCCCGCGTGTGCTTGAAGCGCTTCGCGGAAAGCCTCTGTTCCAGTTCGCGTTCGGCCGCGCCGAAGTCGAACGCGGAGGTTTCGCGCAAAAATTCGCGCACGTCCCATTCGTCGGTGGCTTCTAACGATTCGCATTCTATTTCGTCGTCCGACGGCGCTTTGGATTCGAATCCGGACGAATCACCGCCTTCTTCTAAGTACAGCCTTTCCTTTTTTATGTATTCGAGGACGCCGCCCGGAAGCAGGTACCTCGCGGATTTTCCGCAGGCGATCCGCCTCCGTATTTCCGTGGACGAAATTTCCATGGCGGGCATATCGAGCATGACCGGCTCAGCCGCGCCAAAGCCTTGCAATTCGCGAACCGCGCGCCGGGTCGCTTCGCTTTCGGTCCCGGGCCTTTGCGCGAACGCCAAGCGGCACATCGAAAGCAGCTCGCCCGGATCCTTCCATGTCCCTATCTCGCCGACCGCGTCCGTCCCGGCGATAAAAAATAGCTCCGCCTCCGGCGGGAGCAGCCCGCGAAGCGCCCGAACGGTGTCGACGGTGTACGAGAAGCCGTCCCGAAGGACTTCGATTTCGGAAATGTCGAAGAAGGGATGCTTTGCCGTCGCAAGAAGCGTCATCGCATACCTGTGCCGCCTCGCCGAAACGCGCGCGCCCCGCTTGTGCGGCTGGTTTCCCGCCGGAATAAAAAGCACGCGCTGGGGACGCAGGGCGTAAAGCGCGGCTTCGGCGAGCGCCAAATGCCCGTAATGGATCGGGTCGAACGTCCCGCCGATCACGGCGAGCCTTTTGACGTTTCGCAAATCCCATTCGGCGGTTTTCATGGCGGGTATGTTAAAATAACCTCCGTAAAAAATCAAGGAGGCGCCTATGGATTACAGGCGGTCCTGGGCCGAGATTAACACGGGAAGCCTCGCGGAAAACTACCGCGCCGTAAGAAGGCTCCTCCCCGCCGAAACGAAACTCATCGCGGTCGTGAAAGCCGACGGGTACGGCCACGGCGCGGTCGAATGCGCGAGGGTCTTCCTGTACTGCGGCGCCGAGATGCTGGGAGTCGCGACCTGCGAGGAGGGCGTATGGCTGCGCGAAAACCATATAGCGGCGCCGATTTTAGTCATGGGTTTCACTCCCGAACCGCTGCTTGGCGACCTCGTAAGGCACAATCTTACCGCGACGGTATTTTCCGCCGCGACCGCGAGAAGCCTATCCGCGGCAGCGTCCTCCATGAACGAAACCGCCCGCGCGCACATAAAAATCGACACCGGAATGGGCCGGCTCGGCTTTTTGCCGGACGGCCGCTCGGCGGACGAAATCGCCGGAATCGCGGCGCTGCCTTCGCTTGTCATCGACGGCGTATACACGCATTTCGCAACTTCGGACGCGCTGGACAATTCGTTCATGGGCTTGCAAAACGAGAGATTCGCCCGGATGCTTGGCGAACTTGTTAAACGCGGCGTTTCTATCCCGATGCGGCACGCCTCGAATTCGGGCGCGCTCGCCCAAACGTTGAGGTCGCCAAACGGCGGAAAATTTTTCATGGACGCCGCGCGCGTCGGAATACTGCTTTACGGGATGCTGCCCTCCGCCGAAATGAAAGAGGCGTGCGAACCGCTTAACCTAAGGCCCGCGCTGCGGCTGCTTACGCAAGTCGGGATGGTCAAACGGCTTCCTAAAGGCTCCGGAATCAGCTACAACCACACGTTCGTGACAAAGCGCGAATCGCTTATCGCCACGCTTCCGGTCGGCTACGCGGACGGCTACCCGCGCAGGCTCTCAAACAAGGCTTGCGTTATTATCAGGGGAAAGCTGGCGCCGCTCGTCGGCTCCGTCTGCATGGACCAATGCATGGCCGACGTTACCGAAATACCGGACGTTGAGCCGGGCGACGAAACCATAATGATCGGGGGCCGGATAACCGCGGATTCGCTCGCCGAACAAGTCGGGACGATCGGCTACGAAATCGTCTGCCAAATAGGTAAGAGGGTGCCGAGGGTTTACGTAAAATGATACGCGGCGCAAATTTTTCGTTCGTCG
>WREB01000078.1 GCA_009779525.1 Defluviitaleaceae bacterium | reverse complement strand
GCGGCGTTTTTTACTTCCATTTCGCTTTGCGGCTGCGGCGCGGCCGAGGACAGATATACCGTCGGCTCGAAAGTAGGCCCGACCCCAGTGCTGACGCAGGCGGCGACGTCCGTCCCAGACGCCGAAACAATGGGGCAGGCGGAATCATCCGCCGAGGCGAACCGGGATTTTAACTCGGACGACGATTTGTCAAGCCAAGACGATTTTGGCCAGGCGTACGACTCGGTTAAAGTCGAAATCCTTTTCGAGCCGAGCCTCGGCTATTCCAGCGTCTACGGATTCAGCGAGGGCCTTGCGTTAGTCGAGGCTTTCGGCGAAGGGCAGTATAAATACGGCTTCATCGATATGGACGGAAATCTCGCGATACCGCTTAAATACGACTACGCCTACGATTATTCCGAAGGATTCGCGCGCGTTAGCTTAAATGGAAAGTGCGGCTTCATCGACGCGTCGGGCGAAACCGCGATACCGTTTGACTACGACCACGCCTATTCGTTCGCGGACGGACTCGCCGCCGCCGCCGTAAACGGAAAGTACGGCTTCATAGACAAAACGGGTCGGGAAGCGATACCGTTTATTTACGACGATGCGAGCCAGTACGGATTCGAGAGCGGCTTCGCGGTGGTCGGGATTGACGGTAGATTCGGCTGCATTGACGCGGACGGAAACATAGTCGTCCCTATCGAATACGATTTTGTCGCGGCGAGGGGCTTTTCCGACGGCAGGATTTTGGCGAGGCTAGACGGTTTTTACGGTTATCTCGATGAAGCCGGAAACGTCGCGATCCCGTTCATCTACAGCGACGCCTACGGTTTCGAGGGCGGCTACGCCTGCGTCAGGCTCGGGGGCGCGTCAGGCGATCCGCAAAGCGGCCATTTCGGAATGATCGACATAAGCGGCGATTATGTGATCCCATGCGAATACGACTTGCTCGGCTACAGGTATTACGATCTTTATTATCCGAGCGACGGGCTAGTGCGCGTGCGTAAAGGCGATAAGTTCGGGTTCGCCGATTTGTCCGGAAAAATTATGATACCGATTGAATACGACGGAGCGGAAGATTTCAGCGAGGGACTTGCCTGCGTAGAATTGGAAGGAAGATTCGGTTTTATCGGGACAAAAGGCGAAACCGTCGTCCCGTTCGACTATGTCGCCGCCGCCCCGTTTTCGGACGGGCTCGCCTGCGTGACCGACGAACGCGGGAACAGCGGATTCGTAAACAAATTTGGCGAGACGGCAATTCCGTTTATTTACACGGACATCGGCTCGTTCTTTGAGGGGACGCTCCGCGTTTACTCAAACGGAAAATGCGGGCTCGTGGACAGGGAAGGAAAGACGATTATCGCCGCCTTATACGACGAGCTCATCCGGTGGCCGGACGGGATCGTGATGGTAAAAAACGATTCCGGCTGGGGCGCATATAGGATAGTCGGTTAAAAATATTTTTGATGCCGGCTTTTTCAAAATTTCGTTCGCCGAATGGCGGCTTATTAATTCGCCGTCCATTGAAACGGTCTTCTTCGTGTTTTCGTTTTACAAAAAAACGTGGTCGCCCTTGCCTTTTAATATAACAAACAAACGAAAAAAGGCCCCGGTCGCCCGGAGCCTTTTTCGTTTTCCTATAGGGTCAGGAATTTTTTAAGCATCGCGGCGAATTCGGCCCTGACGGCTTCGCCTCCCGGATCGAAAACGCCTCCGGCTTTTCCGTTTATTATGCCCGCCCTGAAGAAGCGTTCGATCGCGTCCTTCGCGTAGTTGGCGCTGTCCGCGTCGTCTTGAAACGACGGAGCGCCGCGTAGTTCGGGCAGTTCTATCCCGATAAAGTCGGCGAAACGCCCGAGCAGCACCGCGAGGTCCTGCCTGGTGATCTCGTCGTCGGGTCCGAACCTGCCGTCGCCGTACCCGAAAATCAAACCGACCGAAGCCGCCCACGCGACCGACTCGGCGTAGATCGAATCCCCCCCGACGTCGCTAAACGTAATACCGTCAGCCGTGGGGTTTCCGGCCAGCGCGTGCAGCACCGTCACTATCATTCCGCGGGTCATCGAGCGGCCCGGGTTAAACACGCCGGTCTCCGTGCCGTCCATTAACCCGTGCGCGTAAACGAACATCACGAATCTATAATACCAATCGTCTTCGCCCACGTCGTAAAATGGGTCGCCGGCGTCGACGAAGTAACCCAACGGATAATCATCGCCGAAGAAAATATCGAAACCCTCGTCTATATCGAAATTAAGCCCGTTGTCGAGATCGATTTTCGCGCCGCCGCTTCCGTGCGGCAAAATCGCCCTGCTTCCGTCGATAACCGTTCCCGGGGGCAGCGTCACCACCGCGCCGGATTGCGTATCGAGCGTCCCGCCGTAAGGCAGCGTTAGGGAGCCGTCGGGGTTCGCAATCGGCGGATTGCCGTCGGGCGTCTCAAGTTTCGGTCCACCGACATCCGTCGGTTCTTCATCCGTGATTTGCTCCGGGTCCGTTCCCGGGTCCGGGAGTTGCTCGGAAGACGCATTTTCATCCGGCTGGGGCGCCTGCGTCGGAGCCTGCGTCGGAGCCGTTGTCGGTAAAAGTTGCGGAGGCGGCGGCATAATTATTACTTGCGACGGGTCTTTCTGACCTTGTCCCTGCGAAATTGCGCTGCCCTGGCTCCTTTCATCGATTGCCCAGCGCGCGTATACGACCGTATCCGATAAAAAGGCGTGGCCTAGCGTAATCATCGTTCCCCAACCCATTCTTTCGGAATACCAGCCGAGGAAAACGTAGCCCTCGCGCGACGCGGACGGAATGCTTAGCAAATAACCGTTCGCGTCCGTTTGGATTGAATTCGAAGCGGCGAAGCCGCCTTCGGCGTCAAAGAACACCGTGAATATGCGCGCCGGATTGAACGCCCCAATCGTAATGATGGCGTCTTGTCCCGCATCGTGATTCGGTTTTGCCATGAAGCGCACGAGGTATTGTCCAGGCGCGAGGCCGGTTATGCTGCTCTCGCCGGCCGCAACCGGTACGTAATGCGCGTCGCCGTCTTTTTTATATTCCATCGCGCCGCTTACGCCGGTTATCGTCCCGTCGTTTGCGCCCGCGCCGGTTTCGTCGGTCTTGCCGATTATCGGCGCCGCCTGGCTTGCGTTTTTCACGGTAAGTACGTAACTCGCAAAAGCGCCAGCATAGTAGCCGTCCGCATCCTTCGTAGCGGTTATGGTAACGGCGCCCGCTTGATAAATCGTCACAACACCTTCCGCGTCGACGCCGGCTGTTGACGCGTCGCTTGACGCGTAGCGAATCGCGCCCGTTCCGCTGTGCGCGCCGGTAACCGCGTTTGCAAACGGCGCGTCCCCGAAGGTTTTTGTGACGCTGTCCGGCGTCTCGAAAGCGATCGGATCGGCGGCGCCGGCAAAGTCTGATTCAACTACGCGCAGGGTGATCGTGACGGACGCGGGATTATAATTTTTATCGCCGGCCGCTTCGGCCCTAAGCGTCGAAGTTCCGATTTCCGAATAAAAAAGCGTCGATCCGTACACGCTTGCGCCGGCGCCATTGCCCGCGGCTTCTACCGTGTATGTGACGGCGCCGCCTTCTTCGCCGGCCGAGCTCGCGGCGAATCCCGTCAAGTCGAACGCGTTGCCATCCGCGCCTATGACGCGGGTAATCTGGCCGGCCGAACTAAGCGTCTGGTTCGCCTTATTAACGGTTATCGTGACAGTCGCTTTTGCGGTCGCGCCCGTCGTAACGTCGGTTACGGTCAATTCGAAAGCTTGGTTTTCGCCCGCCGCTTCAGGCGTTCCGTAAATCGAGCCGCCTAAAATGACAAGCCCCGCCGGAGGGACGCCCGAATAAGAATAATCGCCGCTTCCCCCGTTTGGATGCGTAATGAATTCATGGTAAAACGAACCGAATGTCGCGTCCGGAAGCCGCTGGTCGATAAAACTAAGCGTCGCCGCCTTAAACAGCGCGTATATTACGACGTCGCCTGAGCCCATGTAAAAGTAAGCGTCGTCAGCCGAATCTTCGTTTATTATTTCAACCGCGCCGGAAGCGACTTCCCATTTGCCGAACGCGAACCCGTTAAAGGGCTCGATGTGCGGAAGGTTTACGCGCGTTCCGGCCGAAGCGTCGGGCGGGTTAACAAACGCGCCGGCGGGCGGGCTGCCGTTGACCGAAGGCACGTAAACCGCCGTCGAGTAAATTAACGCGCCGGTTACGGTCAGCGTAAACTCCACGCTTGCGCCCTCGTAGTTGGCGCTGCCCGCCGCGGCCGCGGCGATAATCGCGGTGCCTGGCGACGAAAACGACAAAGTAATTCCGTTAGAGGCAACGCTCGCGCCGGTCGAACCAGCGTCGACGACCGAATAGGTTATCGCGCCCGAATTGGCCGCGTTCGCTTGGCTGCTCGCCGCGTGGTTTTCAAGGTTTTTAGGCGGATCGCCGGCTGCGGCGGTTATATCCGCCGCGGCGAGTGTCTGCGGCGCCTTTTCGATCGTGAAAGTTAAGCCGAAGCTCTTTAATATCGCGCCCTCGCCCACGACGCCGTTAGAGACGGTCAGCGTCGCGTTGTAGGTGCCAGCGCCGAGGTTGTTCCTTGGAAATATGAACAAACTGGAATTCGAAGCGCCTGGCTCGAGGCTTGCGATTGATTCGACGACATACCTGAAAGAACTGGGATTAATTCCGGTGATCGATATCGCCAAGTTTCCCGTCGGCCGGTTGCCTTCATTTGTTATCGTAAAGTAGCGCGGCGGATAAGAATAGCCGCCGAATATCCTGTTTCCGAAATCGATCGGGTCGGTCGTATCCGCGCCGAACGATATTTCATAAACGTCGTCTTGCGCGCCGTAAGATTCGCTAAGGAAATTTAGCTTAGCAATTTCATGCGGCGGGTTTAAATTTTGCCCCGCGCCTTTCGCGAACGATTCAGCCGGAGCGATTAATGCCATAAGCAGCGCCGCGGTTATTAGCAAACCCATCCCGGACTTTAATTTTCCGGCGATTCTTCCGTACATCGAAAGCCTCCCTTGACCGCCGCTCGCTTGACTTGCGTTTTTTGCCGCGCCGGTCGCATATTTTTGTCGACGTTGTAGTAAACGCAAACGCCGCCCGGTTCGTTCCCAATAAAAAAAGCGCCCGGGCGCTTTGTTTTTTCGTACGCGAATCGGGCGGCCGTCTCGACGCGCCTTGCCGCGGGGTAACCGTTGTCCTTTTAATAAAAAAAGCGCCTCGGCGCTTTTTATTTCGCGTATCTAAATTTCGCGACCGTTTCTATATGCCCGGTCATCGGGAACATGTCGATCGGGACGGCCTCCTCCAGGAGGTAGCCGCCCTCGGTCAGCGACTTCGCGTCGCGCGCGAGGGTGGCGGGGTCGCATGAGACGTAGATTATTTTTTTTATTCGCGCTTTTATTATCGCCGCGAGCAGCTCTTTTTCGCAGCCCTTGCGGGGCGGGTCCAAAAACACGGCGTCGATTTTGCCGTTCGTCTTTTTTATTATCGCGGGTACGATCGCCTCCGCCGGTCCGCAGATAAACTCGGCGTTTTTTATTCCGTTTGATTCGGCGTTTTTGTTGGCGTCGACGATCGCGCCGGGGGATATGTCTACGCCGTACGTCTTTCTTACTTTTTGCGCCGCGCGAAGCGCTATGCCTCCGACGCCCGCGTGCGCGTCGATAATCGTTTCGCCGCCGTCAAGCCCCGTGCACGCGGTTTCGTACAGTGCGTTAGCCATTACGGGATTGATTTGGAAGAACGAGCCCGCCGAATACCGGTAGCCGATTCCTCCGATGCGCTCGGTTATATGGCTATCGCCGTAGACGCTCCTGAAATAGTCGCCCGTCGACCTGTTCGACTTCCGTTTCAGCGGATTTATTAACAGGGACGTGGCGCCTGCGTCCGCCATCCGGCTTGCCAGCGCCGCTTCGCCGGTTATTTCGTCTCCGTTGATAACTATGATCGCCATGAGTTCTCCCGTCGAAAACGAAACCCTGGCGACAAACCTACGGATCAGCCCGGTCT
>WREB01000077.1 GCA_009779525.1 Defluviitaleaceae bacterium | reverse complement strand
TGCGGCTTATCGTGGAGGCGTTGTTGTCGTCGGGGCTTGGGAACACCCTGTAGCCGACGGAAAACGAACCGGTCGCTTGTCCCGGAACCACCCCGCCGCCTATCGCGATTTCGATAAGCCCGTTAATTTCCTGCGGGCGCCCGTTTATAAACGTGAACTCTTTGTAGTTAAACGTCTCGCGGCTGCTTGCCTTGCCGCTCGAGCTGGATTTTTCGGCGATGAGGATCTCGGTCGTGCTGGGGAGCCTACGCCCTTCGCTTATCCCCCCGAAAAACCCCATGTCGCCTAGCTGCGCGCGGACGACCATTGGTCCCGCCTGGGGCGACGCGGAAATTATCACCGCGGCCGCCAAAAACGCGCTCATGTATTTTTTAAGCCGGTTCATTCGCGCCCCCCTAATGCTCAACCAGTATTATGTGCCCGGTCGTATTCATTCCGCTTTCGATCGGGTCCGGAAGTTCGTCGGTCATTATTTTGATCTGCTGGCCCGCCCTTAAATTTCCCGAACCGATCAGCGCGTCGCGGTCGACTATTACGGCGTTGGAAGGTATCGTCACCGTCGCCGTGGCGTCGCGGTTTGAGATCAGCGTCCACTGGCCGGTCGATTCGTTGTACGCGCGCACGTCCCTAATCGAGACCTGCCCGTCGCCTGCCTCGTATATGATCCCACGAAGCGACCTCCTCGCGAACGGCGCGTCGATGACTCGCGCGGCCCTCGCGCCGTCGACGATTATCGTGTAGACGTTGTCGACGACCGAATCCGGGGTGTAGTCCAAAAACGCGTCTATCGAAAACAGCCCGCCCGCGTTCATGAACAGCGTGCGGTTGTCGATGGTGAACTCGCGCTGTATCGGGGTGTAGATCCAGTTGTGCCCGTCGAAGAGCGAAATCGACTGCACCTTGAAGCTTTTGCCCATGTCGACGCTGTAGACGCGCCCGCGCATTATCTGCACTCCCGCGGTCGAGGGCGCTTGCGTTATGTCCACGACCGCCGCCGCGTTATGGCCGTTGAGCGACACTACGGCGTAGTCGGGCGCGAAGATATGCGTCCCGTCGACGAGCCTTCCGTTTCTGCGCACGATCGTGCCGGGGTCGGTCGAAATAAACCCGTCGTTCGATAAAATCATGAAGCTTCCGACGCCGTCCGTCGCGATCACCGTGTCGGGGCGAAGCAGCTCGTCGCGGCCGGTCCTAATCGACACGACGCGCACCGCCGGCCCCGAGTAGCGGTTTTCTAGCGCTATGTAGACGTCGGCGTCCGTCCTCGACAAGTATTGGTTGACGTAGGAAAGCGTCACGGGCTTTCCGTCGTGGAAGTACTCGATTTCTTTGTTCGCTATGTTAAACTGCGCGATCTGCCTGTAGTTTGTCCAGCCCGCGTCGGTCAGCTCCGTCGCGTCAAGCACGCTCAGCCTGCTTTGCACCATGTTTATACCGGACATCCTGCCCTTGATTATCGTTTCGATCGAGTGCGCCACGTTTTCGAGCCGCACCTCCTTGACCGACTCGATCATGTAGCCGGGCGAAATCACGGCCTGGTTGACAAGGAGCCTCGCCCAGTCGCCGGGGCGTATTTCGTCCGCCGCGACGGGCTTGCCGTTTCGCGCTATATAAATGCCTTCGACGAGCGTGAACCACGAAGTCGCGCCGTTTTCGAACTGCATGAGGATTTCCGTTTCGCCGCCGTCGCCGGATGTTTCGCGCACCCGCCCGTAGCGCGTCGCGTAGTTGACCGCTGCGCTGAGGCTCGTGATAAATGCCGGGTCTAGGCCGCTTGTCCTAAACGAGACTATGTCGCCCGGCTCGATCTCCGACATGTCGGCCTCGCGCGGGTTGAAGTAGAAGTCGGGGAAAATGGAATGTATCGAGGCCAACGTGTCGCGCATGTCGTAGTATTCGCGCTTTTGCGCGCGCAGCGCCCCGGAATTGTAGTTGTAAGTCGCCTCAAGCCCGTCGGGGCCGCGTATCGTTATGTAGCCAAGCAGCGGCTCGTTTTCGAGCACGATCCCGCGCGTTTCGGGGTAAAGCACCGGGTCGCCGAAATATTTAAGCGACACGATCACGTTGTTTACGACCGAGGCGTCGTAGAGGGCGTTGACCGGGAACGTGCGCACCGGGCGCTTCTCGTTGTCGTACTTGACGTAGCCGCTTCCGTCCGCCTCGGTCCCGTACAGGCCGTCGGCCATGACGAACGCGTGCGACTTGCCCGATTCGTCCGTAAACGTCACGGTCCCGGCTTGCGCGTCTATGTTTGAAAGCCTTCCGCGGATGCTTTGCAACTCTAATCCGCCGGTGACCTGGACGTACCATACCGCGCCGGTTGAAGGCTCGACCAAATACTCTATCCTGTCGCCTTCCTCAAGCGACGCCAGCCCCGCGACCGCGCCCATGCGAAGCACGACCGCGTCCTCCGGCCCGTCCTGCGGGGAGGAGCTCACCGTCGTCCGGTACAAGAACGTGTCGACTTTTCCGTCGGAGCCGCGCACGTAAATCGTGCGCGAGAGCAGCCCGGTGCCTGTGCCGACCGCCTGGGCGTCCTTCATGCCCGCGACGGTTCCGGTCTTTTTGCGGAGCCCGACGATTTCGTAGTGCAGCCTGTCCATGTTGCGAAGAATCATCGCTGTGTCGAGCTTGGTGACATTTCCCTTGGGGTTAAACCTGCCGCCGCCGCCTTGCATTATGCGCGTCCGAAGCATCCGCTCGACCGAATTTACGCGGTCGGGCGCGATTTCCTGCCAGTCGCTGAAGGTATATATCGACTGCTGCGTCGCCGTGGATGCGAACACGTTTGGGTTTCTATAAAGGAGGGCCTTCGCTATGTAGTCCGCGATTTCCTCGCGGGTAACGGGGGCGTTGCGTATGAAGCTTGTCGAAGCGTCGAGGATCGAAGGGTCGAGAGAAGTCGCGTCCGCGTACTGCACGGCGCTAATAAGCCCCATGTCGCGCGCCAGCAAAAGATATCCGAGCGACCATATCTCGCGAAGCGGCGAGTTGACGGGGAGCCTCATCATCAGGTCAAGCGAAGCCGCCTGCGCCTCGTCCTCGAGCCCCACGGCGCGAAGCGCGAAGGCGATCGCGTCTTCTTTGGTCACGATCTCGGACGGGTTGTAGTTTGGTTCGTAGCGCTTAATCATGTTAAGCACGCCGCTTCGCACGATCGCGTCCTGCTGCGACGCGTTCGCCGGCATGTCGGCGAAGCTCAGGTTCTGTATCAGCTCGACGGCCGCCTTCCTTCCAGCGTACGCGTTTGCGACCGGGTCGGAATAGATGTAGCCGTCCGTGTACGCGTGCGCGGACGCAGGCATTAGAAGCGGGATTATCAATGCGAACGCGAGCGCCGCCAGCGCGGTTTTTTTCATTTGCACCTCCGCGTGATAGGTGAAGGAACTGCCATCTTGCATTATACATTAAACCGAAGCGGCCCGCTACGGCAATCGCCGATTATATATGTTTTTTTGCGCGGGATATTATATAATCGTTGGGCGCGGCGACGCGACAAATCTTTACGGGAGGCGCCCACCATGCAAGACATAAAGATCGGCACGCTCATCGGGCCGAGCGACGCAAAGGAAAAGCTAAAAAAACTGGTCGACCTGGGATTCGAGTCCTTCTCAATGACATTTTGGGAAAAGGTCGGGGACAACGACCTCGAGGCTATAGCCAAGGACGTCGTAAAAACCCTCGAGGGGACGGACTGCGTGGTCTCGAGCCTTTCGGTGTTCGGCAACCCGCTCGTCGACAACGACCGCGGCGCCCAGGCGCGTGAGAGCTGGGAGCGCTGCATCGACGCGGCCGGCAAATTCGGCGCGGACCTCGTCACCGGCTTCGCGGGGCGCATAGTCGACCGGCCGGTAAACGAATCCATCGAGGCGTTCGCGAAAGTTTTCTCGCGGCTCGCCAAGCGCGCGGCGGACAAGAACGTGAGGCTCGCGTTCGAAAACTGCGAGATGGGCGGCGAATGGAACAAGGGCGACTGGAACATCGCCTATTCCTCGAAGGCTTGGGAGCTGATGTTCGAGGCGGTGCCGGATACTAACGTCGGCCTGCAGTGGGAGCCTTGCCACCAGATGGTGCAGCTCGTGGACCCGATCCCGCAGCTTCGCAAGTGGGTTAAGAAGGTGTTCTGCCTGCACGGCAAGGACGCGACGGTCGCGTGGGACATCATACGCGAGCGCGGAATTAACTGCGGCGAGCCGTACGTATGGCACCGCACGCCCGGTTTCGGCGACACCAACTGGTCGGACATAGTCACCATTTTGCGTATGAACGGCTTCAAGGGAAGCATCGACATCGAGGGCTTCCACGACCCTGTGTACAGGGGCGCGCTCGAGTACACGGGGCAGGTGCGCGGGCTCAAGTACCTTAAGGAATGCAGGGGCGGGGACTTCATCCCCAACCCGTGAGGAGGCGTCCGCTTTGTTTAAGGTGATCGTCGCCGGCTGCGGCGGCATATCAAATTCGTGGATCGGCCCGGCTTCAAAGCGGGGCGACTGCAAGATCGCGGCGCTCGTGGACCTTGACGTATCGCGCGCCATTGTAAAGCGCGACGAATTCGCGCTCGACTGCGCCGTCTACGAGTCGCTCGCCGAGGCGTGCGACAAGGAGAACGCCGACGTCGTCTTCGACATAACCCCGCCCGAGCAGCACTGCGCGACGGTTACGACCGCGCTGAGGATGGGCTGCCACGTCTTCGGCGAGAAGCCGATGGCGGAAAACCTGCGAAACGCCGAAAAAATGGTCGAATGCTCCGACGAGACCAAAAGAGAATATTTCGTGATGCAAAACTACCGCTACAACCCCGAGATCGCGGCGTTAAAAAATTTCCTGCGCTCGGGGGAGCTCGGCGCGATCGGCCAGCTTTCGGCGAACTTCCAACTCAACCCCCGCTTCGGGGGCTTTCGCGACGAGATGGAGAGCCCGCTCGTGCTTGACATGTCGATCCACACGTTCGACGCCGCCAGGTTTTTGACCGGCAAGGACCCCGCGCGCGTGTACTGCGTCGAGTTCAACCCGCCTTGGTCCTGGTACAAGGGGGACGCCTCGGCGGTCTGCGTGTTCGAGATGGAGGACGGGAGCGTCTTCGACTACAGGGGCTGTTGGTGCGCGACCGGGCTTACCACCCCGTGGAACTCGGAATGGAAGGCCGCGTGCGCCGATGGCGTCGTCGCTTGGGACGGCAGGGCCGACCTTTTTTGGGACGGCAAAAAGAAGCCGTGGGGCGCGGACCCGACGGAAAAGAACGCGATAGAAATCGGCCAAATGGAAAATACCGGCCACGCGGGCTGCATCGAAGAGATGTTTGTGGCGCTAGCAAACGGAAAGCGTCCCCAGACGGACTGCCGCGACAATTTCAAGAGCATCGGGATGGTCTACAAGGCGATCGAAAGCTCGAGGTCGAAGTCGGCGGTGGCAATCTAAGCCAGATGAAATCGTTCAAGGCGAGGGGCGTTGTGATCCGCGAAACTGAGGCTGGCGAGTCCGACAAGCGCCTCACGCTCCTATGCAAGGGACATGGAAAACTAAACGTATACGCGCGCGGCGCGAGGAAGGCGAAATCCAAATTCCTTGGCGCCGCGCAGCTTTTTTGCTACGGCGACTACGTAATCAACGACGGGGGCGCCTTTCTCGCGATGGCGCAGGCGCAGCCGATCGAGAGCTTCTACCGCGTGAGGGGCGACTACGACGCGCTCAGGCACGCGCACTACGCGGCCGAAATCTGCGAGAAGGCGGTGCTCGAGGACACGCAGGCCGACGAGCTTTTGCTATTATTGTTAAAGACGCTCAAAAGGCTCGACCGCGCGGCGGCAAATAACGAAGGCGTCCCGCCGAGGCAGGTCTCGGCGGTTTTTTTGTTCCGCTTCTTTAAATATTACGGGATAGCGCCGGAGGCCGGAGCGTGCTGCGCGTGCGGCGATGAAGGGATTGGATCGCTCCGCTATTTCGGGGCCGACGGCGCGCTTTGCGAATCGTGCGCGAAAAAAACGCCCCGAAGGGCCTTAATGTCCGCGGCCGCTTTGGAAGCGTTGAGGCACATATTGGAATCGGGCCTTAACGAAGCGTTCATGTTTAAGATAAG
>WREB01000076.1 GCA_009779525.1 Defluviitaleaceae bacterium | reverse complement strand
CTTTTCGGCGCCGGACATACTCGAAAAAATGGCGAAGCATAAAGTTACGACCTTTTGCGCGCCCCCGACGCAGTACAGGTTCTTGATCAAGGAGGACTTGAAAAACTACGACCTTTCCTCGCTCAAGCACTGCGTCACGGCGGGCGAGGCGCTCAACCCCGAAATCTACAAAGTTTGGCTCGAGGGTACCGGGACAAAGATCTTCGAGGGTTTCGGGCAAAGCGAGACGACGCTCAGCTGCTGGACCGGGTTTCCGTGGATGCAGCCGCGCCTCGGCTCTATGGGGCTTCCGACGCCGGGCTACAGGATGATAATCGCCGACGAAAACGGCAAAGAAGTCAGCCCCGGGGTCAACGGCGAGATTTGCATAAAAACCGACGCCGCGGGCGGCGGGAAGCCCTTCGGAATGTTTTCCGGATACTACAGGGACGAGGAGATGACGAAAAGCGTCTGGAACGACGACCTCTACCACACGGGCGACACGGCGTACAAGGACGAGATCGGGTTTTTATGGTACATCGGGCGCACCGACGACGTGATAAAGTCGTCCGGCTACCGCATCGGACCCTTCGAGGTGGAGAGCGTGATGCTCGAGCACCCGGCGGTGACGGAGTGCGCCGTCACGGGCGTCCCGGACGCCGAGCGCGGTTTTGCGGTAAAGGCGACGGTCGTACTTTCAAAGGGATACGAAGGCACTTCAGAGCTTACGCGCGAGCTGCAGGCGCACGTGAAGAAACTGACCGCCCCGTACAAGTACCCGCGCATAATCGACTACGTCGAGGCGCTGCCGAAGACGGTCAACGGCAAGATCAGGCGCGTCGAGATACGCGAGCGCGACATGGCGAACGCGTAAAAAAGCGGGCCCGGACGGTTAAGTCCGGGCCCGTTTATTTTTATGTATAAAAGCCGGCCTTAGGGCCTGCTCCGAAGCTGCTGCCTGTTTTCGTAAAGCACGTCGATCGTCTGGGTGAAGTATTCCATCATGTACTTATACTGCTGCTCCATGTTCTGCATCGTCTCGCGGATCATCGCCTCGGATTTCTCGAGCACCTCGTCGGTGTAGTCCATGGCGTTAAGCCTCATGTCCCTCGCGCTTTTTTTCGTCTCCTCGATAAATTCGGCTGCCTGCTCGTTGGCGCGCTTGAATATTTCGTGGTTGTTGGTGAGCATCTTGGCTTCCGACTCGGCTTCCTTGATGATGTTGCCAGCCTTTATTTTCGCGTCGTTTATCACCTTGTCGTGCTCGCTTATAATCCGCTGGGCGTGGCGTATCTCGTTTGGGAGGTTTAACCTTATCTCGCTTATGACGTCGAAGATGCGTTCCTTTTCCACCGAAATCCTGTTGGAGAATGGGACGGCCTTGCTTCCGTCCAGTATGTCCTCTATTTGATCCAGGTAGTCCAACAACGGTTCCATACGCTTCCCCTTTCGGATTAGGTCGTGCGGGTAAACTTAGCGCGAAGCGCGGCGGCGACCGAAGCCGGGACGATCGACCGCATAAAAACGGATTCGGCGCCGCCGTCCGAGAGCGCTATCTCGCGGACCGCGCCTCCCGAGACGCAGGCGAGCTTCGGGTCGGAAAACAAAAGCAGCGTCTCGATCCCGCCGGTCAATTCGCGGTTGACAGCGGCGCGGTTCGACTCGATTTCGAAATCTGAATAGTTGCGCGCCCCCCGCACGATGGCGCAGGCGTTTTTTTCGACGGCGAACGGCGCGAGGAGCCCCGAATGGATTTCGACAAAGACGTTGGAAAACCCCGCGACTTCCGCCTCAATCATTGCCGCGCGCTCGGCTTGCGAAAAAAGCGGATCCTTCGCCGGGTTGCAAAGCACCGCCACTATCAGCGAACTAAAGATGCGCGACGCCTTTTTTATAATGTCCAGGTGCCCGTTCGTCACCGGATCGAAGCTTCCGGGATATATCGCGACCATATGATTACCCTAAGGAATGATTTTTTCCGCCATGGTTATTTGAATCGACCCGTATTTGCGTAAATCCGCCGTCCTCAATCCGTCCGGCAGCGTTGCTTTTGCCGAAGCTTGCGATTCTATTATTATCAGGCCGTCCGGCTTAAGCAGTTTTGCAAAGCCCGGGTTATTTAACGTTTCTACAAGCGCGCCGCATCCGAACGGCGGGTCCAGGTATATGATCCCGAAACTTTCGACCTTAAGCATGGAGCGAATCGCACTTTTTGCGTCGCCTGCGATAACTTTCGCCTTGCCGATAAGTTTCGTTTTTATCAAATTGGCGCGTATGCAGCCAATCGCGGCGGGATCGTCGTCGACGAATACCGCTTCGTCTGCGCCCCTGCTGAGCGCCTCGATTCCGATCGCCCCGCTCCCCGCGAACAAGTCTAAGAAGCGGCTGCCGGCGACGCGCGCGCCCAATATATTAAATACGCTTTCTTTCACGCGGTCGGGCGTCGGGCGCGTATGAAGCCCCGCCGGCGACGAAAGCCTGAGCCCCTTTAATTCGCCCGCGATCACCCTCACCGCGAAGCTGTCCTTAAAACGCGCTCCAGCTTCGCTTTGGAGCCGATTATAATCAAAGCGTAATAATAAGTAAACATTTTTATAATACCGTCCGGACGGGCCGGTCGCCGCAAAAAGCGTTCGATTTTTGTTCGAACGCGGCGCGCTCGGCGCCATCGAGCAAATGCTTAGCCGACACGATTTCTTGCGCGGCTTCCTGCGCCAGGCACAGGACGTCGAGGTCGCGGTACAGGTTCGCGATCTTAAACGCGGGGAGGCCGTGCTGCCTTACCCCGAAGAAGTCGCCGGCGCCGCGCTGCTCGAGGTCCAGCTCCGAAAGCCTGAAACCGTCCGTAGTCGAAGCCATCGCCTTAATCCTCGAGGCGGTCTGCTCGTTTTTTACGTCGGTTATGAGCACGCAGTACGACTTGGCGCTTCCGCGCCCGACGCGCCCGCGCAGCTGGTGCAGCTGCGAGAGCCCGAAGCGCTCCGCGTTCTCGACCACGATAAGGCTCGCGTTTTCCACGTGCACGCCGACTTCGATGACGGTCGTCGAAACCACGACGCTCGTGAAATTTTTTTTAAAACTGTCCATCACGGCTTCCTTTTCGGCGGGCTTCATCCTGCCGTGAAGGTACTCGACGGTAATCCCGCCGAGCAGAGCCTTTAGCTCGCCCGCGTATTTAATTACGCTGGCCGTCTCCCGCCTTTGCCTCGCGCCGTCCTCCTCGTCAATTTCCGCGTCCTCGATCGACGGGCAGATGACGATCGCCTGCCGCCCGCTTGAGACTTCTTTTTTTATGAAATTATGGATCCGGGCGCGGTAGGACGAATCGACTCCGTACGTTTCGACGGGGATTCGGCCCGGCGGCAGCTCGTCGATTACCGAAACGTCCATGTCGCCGTAAAGGATGAGCCCGAGCGTGCGCGGTATCGGCGTCGCCGTCATGACAAGCGCGTGCGGCTTAGCCGCAAGGCCTCCCTTTTCGGTTAGGCCGAGGCGCTGGTTCACCCCGAAACGGTGCTGTTCGTCCGTGATTATTAGCGCGAGCCTGTCAAACGCGACGCCCTGCTGGATTAACGCGTGAGTCCCGATTATTATTTTCGCCCCGCCGCTTTTTATTTCGCCAAGCGAAACGTCGCGCGCGGATTTTTTCATGCTTCCGGTAAGCAGCGCCGTCCTGAAGCCGAACGGAGCGAATGCCTTCGTGAAGCTTTCCATGTGCTGGTTTGCGAGCACTTCAGTCGGCGCCATCACCGCCGACTGATAGCCGTTTATCGCGGCGGCGTAGCAAGCGGCCATCGCCAGCGCCGTCTTGCCCGAGCCGACGTCGCCCTGTATCAGCCTGTTCATCCTCGAGCCGCTTCGTAAGTCGGCGAGGATTTCGCCAAGCGCCTTCGACTGCGCCCGCGTCAGCGCAAACGGAAGCGAGCTTAAAAACGGCGCTGCATCCAAGTCGGCGAACGCTTCGCCGGCTTCTTCCGAAACCGATTCCTTAAGCAAAAAAAGCGACGCCTGCATGAAAAAAAGCTCCTCGAAAACGAGCCTGCGGCGCGCCGTCCGGAACTTTTCGTCGCTTTCTGGAAAATGTATGTTTGAAACGGCGAATCCCTTGCCGCAAAGGCCGTGGCGGCTTAGGACGCGCCCGGGGACGTGCTCGGGCCACATTTCGCCGCCGTTTCCCTTAAGCGCCGCGTGGATTATTGACCTGAACGTTTTTTGCGGCAGGCTTTTCGGAAGCGTGTAGACCGGGACGATCCGGCCCGACGAAAGCAGCTCCTTCGCGCCGAACTTTTCGTAAGCGGGCGACTCCATTTGAAGCCTTCCGAAACTGTGCGTCACCCTTCCGGTGAAAACGTATTCCTGCGCCAGGCCCGAAGCGGCGAAGTTCTTTTTTAAAAACGGCTGGTTGAACCAGATGAGCTCGCATTCGCCGGTTTGGTCCCTGAGGCGGGCTTTGGTCATGACGAGCGGCCTGCTTGCCGCCCTCTTTGATTTGAACGAGATGTTTTCGGGTTCCGCCGCAAGAAACCCGCGGATCACGTTGACGGCCCCCACCGAAAGCGAGGCGATCGTCTTAAGCTCGCTTAGGTCGACGTAGTCGCGCGGATAGTATTCAAGCAGGTCGGCTACGCTTTCGATTCCGATCGAGCGAAGGACGCGCGCGCGGCTCTCGCCTACGCCGGCCACGCCCGAGACGGGATCGGTTAGGCCGGACACCTATTCGACCGAAAGTATATAGTCGTAGACGGGCTGCATCCCGCAGTACGCTTCGACTTCGCTTTCCGGAAAGTTTTCTATGACGTGCGCGCTGATTTCCGAAGCCATTTCTTCAGTCACGCTTTCGCCGTAGTAGACGCTGACCACGTCGCCCCCGAACGAAAGCATATGGTCGGAAAGGTCTTTGGCCGCCTGCTGGACGTTGTTTCGGATAAAAACGATTTTTCCGTCGTATATCGCGAGGATGTCGTTTTCTCTTATCTGCCGTTCGTCAAGCACCGTTTCGCGGACGGCGCGGGTTATCTGGCCCGTGTGCACGCACTCCATCGCCGCCTTCATGCCGCCGATGTTTTCCTCCGCGGAAACGGAATCCACGAAGTTGACGAGGCACGACACCCCCTGCGGGATCGAGCGCGTCGGCAGCACGTGCACGTTTTTGCCCGACGAATCGATTTCAGCGGCCTGCTTTGCTGCGGCGATAATGTTTTTGTTGTTTGGGAGCACGATCACGTCGTCGGCGTTGACGGCCGAAACCGCGCGCGCAATCTCCTCCGCGCTCGGGTTCATCGTCTGGCCGCCCTCGATCACCAAGTCCGCGCCGAGCCCCTTAAAAAGCTCGACCAAGCCGCCGCCCGAGGCGACCGCGACGAAGCCTACCTGCTTGCGCGGCTTGTCCTCCGTCGAAAATATGATTTGGCTCGTGTGCTGAAGGCGCATGTTGTCGATCTTAACGTTGCTTAGCTCGCCGAGGCTGACCGCTTTTTCGAGCACCTTGCCGGGATGGTTGGTGTGGACGTGAATCTTCATTATTCCGTCGTCCGCGGCGACGACTATCGAATCGCCGAGGGGCTCGAGGAAAAACTTGAACGACGCCTCGGCTTCGTTCGCCTTTTCTTTTTTTAAGTCGATCAGCGCCTCGGTGCAGTACATGAACTTTATTTCGACGCCCCTATACGCAGCGTCGTACGCGACGGGCTCCTGCCGCTGCTTCGACAGCTCCAGGGGCACGGGCTCTTCCGTCAGCGTAAACGCCTCTAGCGCGCCCTTGTATATCATTATCAGCCCCATGCCGCCCGCGTCTACGACTCCGGCCTGCTTCAGTTCGGGCAGCATCGTTGGCGTCAGTTCCAAAACTTCCTCCGCGTGGCGTATGATCGATTCCATGCCAGCGCGTATGTCGCCGTCGCCGTATTCGCTCGCCCGGTCGAAAATCGAGCGCGCGATCGTTAAAATCGTGCCTTCCTTCGGCTTCATGATCGCCGCGTACGCCGTCTCGACCGACTGCGCGAGCGCCGCGGCGAAATCCTCCCCGGTGGCGGTCGCCTTGCCTTCAAGCCCCCTCGCGAATCCGCGGAAAAGCTGCGAGAGTATCACGCCCGAGTTTCCCCTCGCGCCGCGAAGCGAACCGTTTGAAGCGGCCTTGGCTACGTCGTGTATGTTT
>WREB01000075.1 GCA_009779525.1 Defluviitaleaceae bacterium | reverse complement strand
AGCGGGTCGAGCGCCTCGGCGAACCGTTTGTATTTTTGAAACTTCATATTATATAACGCCGTAAGCGCCGGGTCGGGTTCGGTTCTGTCCTTTATCTTAACCATCCTTTTCGCCGCCTCGGCAAGATTCGCGTACTTGCCGGACGCGACCGCCGCCGCCATCGCCGAGCCGAGCGTGCCGAGCTCGTCCGCGTCGACGCGCTCGATCGGTATTCCGGTTGCGTCCGCGAATATTTTCGCCCAGACCCCGGACTTCGCGGCGCCGCCGGCGAGCCTGATCGCCTTGGTCGACCGGCGGTTGGCAAGCAGCCTGTCTATGTGCACGCGGTGGCAGTACGCGACGCCCTCCAGCGCCGCGCGCACGATCTGCGGGCGCGTTTGGCTCCCGTCGAGGCCGATGATCGCCGCCTTCGCCTGCGGGTTATAGTTCGAGCCGTATATGTGCGGAAGAAAGAAAATATCGGTTCCGCACGGCGGGGTCGACTGCGCCAGCGAGTCGAGGTGGGCGTAGAAGTTTTTACTTTTTCGCGCCGCCTCGGCTTTTTCGCTTTCCAAAAACATGTCGGCGAACCACTTGAAGTTGCCGGCAGACGTCGGGCTGCATTCCTCGATAAGATAATACCCGTCGATCGCGTAAAGCGAGTTCATCATCACGCTTTTATCCAGCACGGGCGTCTTGGATATGTATTCGTTGATGCTCCAGGTTCCGGCGATAACCGCGATGTTTTCCTCGCTCGTTATGTCCATGGCCACCGCGCACGCGTCGATGTCGAACATGCCTCCCGCCACGGCGCAGCCCTCCGTCAACCCCGTTAGCAACGCCGCTTCCTTCGTCACGCGCCCGCACGCCTCGGACGAGTTTTTAAGCGGGGGCAGCGCGTGAAGCAAATCTTCAAGGCCGTATTCGGCAAGCAGCTCCGCGTCAAACCGGCGGTCGCGCAAGTTTAATAGGTTCGACCCCGAATAGTCGGTTACCTCCGCGTACGCCTCGCCGGTCAACATGAACCTGACGTAATCCTTGCACTCGAATATCCACCGCGCGCCGCGAAGCGCCGCGGGTTCGTTGTCCTTGAGCCAGCGCAGCAGCGAAACCGGCTGCGAAGCGAGTATCGTCTGGTAGGTTTTTTCAAAGACGCGGTCGGCGGTCCCGTCGGCCTTCCAGCGTTTTGGATACTCCCAAGCGCGGCTGTCGGTCGAGACGATTCCGTTTCGGACGGGCCTTCCGTTTTTGCCCCAAAGGTAGAGGCCCTTGCCGTGGCCCGTGCAGGCGACACCCTTTATCTGTTTCGGGTCGATCCCCGACGCCCCGACGGCTTCGCGTATCGTCGCCGCCGTTTCCGCCCAAAGGTAGTCCATGCACCGCTCGGTGAAGCCCGGCCCGGGCGTCTCCATCTCGAGCTCGCGCGAGGCGCCGCCCGCTTCGTTGCCGCATTCGTCGAACACTACGGCCTTGACCATCGTGCCGCCGTCGTCGACCCCTAAAAAATAATCCGTCGCCGTCACCCCGTCTCCGCGCTGGAGGATTCGAATTTATATCCGCAGTTTTCGATCTTGTCGCGTAAAAAAACGTTCGCCTCGCTCAACAGCTCCCGCCAGTTTTTTTCGCCCTTGTGCCAAAATTCGCCCACGAACAGCCCGACGCCCTGCTTAAGCGCCTCCGCGGCCGCCTCCTCAAAATTTACGTGCCCGCTTCCGAACGGGACCTCGCGGTAGACGCCGGGCAGCGATTCTTTAAGGTGCAGCGCGGCTATGTGTCCGAAGCCCTTCACCAAATCGTACGCGGCGGTCGCGTTTAGCGCGCCGTTTTGCTTCGCTGCGTTGGTGACGTTGCCTATGTCCGGGTAGACCTTCAGGTACGGCGAATTTATCAGGTTTACGTAGTGCATCGCCTTTTCGACCGTGTTAATGAATTCGGTCTCCATCGTCTCGAACGCGAGCACCACCCCGCGCGACGCGGCGTGCGCGACGCATTCGCGAAGGCCTTTATAAAAAAGGAGGCGGGTTCTTTCGTTCGATTCGCCGTAATATTCGTCGTAGCCGGCGATCTGTATCAGCCTCGCGCCGATGTCCGAGGCGAGGCCGATCGCGCCGCGCATTATGCCGATGCTTCGCTCCCTCTTCGCCTTGTCCTCGCAGCCGAGCGGAAAACGCCTGTGCGCGCTGAGGCAAATCGTCTCGACCTTTATCCCCGTATCGAACCCCGCGGCGACAAGCCCGAGGCGCTCCGCCTTTGACCAATCGAGGCGCGAAAGCTTTTCGTCCGTCTCGTCGACGCTAAGCTCCAAAAAATCGAAGCCCGCCTCGCCCGCCTCGTGCAGTTTTTCGCGAAGCGAAAGCGAATTCGGCGCGGCCTTCTCGTATAATCCCAACCGGTATTTTTTTTGAAATTTTTCGCGCATCCTACCGCCATACCCCGCACCGCGCATGGCGCGGCCTCGTTTGTTTATTTTATCCGGCATCTTTGATATTATAGCACGCATGGAATAAGATGGGGCGAAGGGGCTAATAATGGGAAAGATTGACCGAAGTTTGAAGCTTAGCAACCGCGAGCGGATGATAAGGGCGTGCTTGAACCAAGACGTAGACAGGCCGCCGTATTGGTCCGCGTTCGGCCCATGGGGCGAAACATATGAGCGTTGGAAAAAAGAGGGGCTTGAGGGCGACGATTGGCGCGCGCCGTTCGGGCTTGACGCGGGGTTCGCGATACTTCCGGTCAACCTCGGCTACATACCGGAATTTGAGTATAAGCTGCTTTCGGAGGACGAAAACACGCGCACCGTCAGGGACCGCCAGGGGATAACCTCGGTCCAGATGAAGGGCCACGCGACGATACCAAAATATATCGATTATCCCGTCAAGACGCGGGACGATTGGGAAGCGATAAAAAAGGAGCGGCTCGACCCGGAAGAAGATGGGCGGTTCCCGAAAAATTGGGACGACATTATAAAATGGTTTAAGTCGAACGACGTCGCGGTGCAGGCGGGCGGCTACCCGTCGGGCCTTTTCGGCTGCGCGCGCGATTTTATGGGCGTCGAAAACCTGCTGCTCGCGTTTTACGACGACCCCGGGCTCATCCGCGACATGATGGATTACATGACCGATCTATGGCTTAACGTTTATGCGAAAATACTGCGCGACATCCAGATCGACCACATACACATTTGGGAGGACATGTCGGGCAAGCAGGGGCCGCTTATTTCGCCCGCGATGTTCCGCGAGTTCATGACGCCGAACTACCTGCGGATCACGCGGTTCGCGAATGAAAACGGTATCCCGGTGGTTTCCGTCGACACGGACGGCAACATGGACGTGCTTATGCCGCTGCTTGAAGAAAGCGGCATAAACATGGTGCTCCCGTTCGAGGTGCAGGCCGGCTGCGACGTCGTCAGATACAGGAGGCAATATCCCGGCGTCGCCATCCACGGTGGGATTGACAAGCGCGCCGTCGCGTTGGGAAAAAAAGAGATCGACGCGGAGCTTGCGCGCGTCGGCGAACTGTTTGACGAAAGCGGCTATATCGCGGGGCTCGACCACCTGCCGCATCCCGAGATTAGCTTCCAAAACTTTTCTTATTATATGAACAGGGTCAAAGAACTGACGTTTAAGGATAAATAAACGCGAGGGGGGCGGCCTTAATGGAATCGTTGGACGTAATCGGCCGGTTGGCTAAGGAAGCTTCCAAACACGCGGCGAAGCTTGCGACGGACGAAAAGAACAGACTGCTCTACGCGTGCGCCGACGCGCTTGAGGCGGGAAGTACCGCGCTTATAGACGCGAATAAAAAGGACATGCGCAAGATCGACTTGAGCAGGACCGCCTTCGCCGACAGGCTGCTGCTCACTCCGGCTAGGGTTAGGAGCCTCGCCCGGGCGATGCGCGGCGTGGCCGGCCAAAACGACCCGGTCAACGAAACCATCTACATGAGGACGATGCCAAGCGGATTGGAAATCGGGCAAAAGCGCACGCCCATAGGCGTGGTCGCGATGATTTACGAGGCAAGGCCCGAGGTGACTACGGACGCGTTCGCGCTCAGCCTAAAGGCGGGGAACAGCTGCGTGCTCCGCGGCGGCTCCGAGGCGATAAACACGAACAAGGCGATCGTCGCGATACTGCACGATACGCTTAACGCGGCCGGCCATCCGGTTTGGCTCGTCCAGCTCATAACCGACACCTCGCGCGCCACCGCCAAAAAGCTTATGCGCATGAACGAATACATCGACGTGCTATTTCCGCGAGGCGGCGCGGGGTTAATAAAAGCGGCGGTCGAAAACAGCACGATCCCGGTGGTCGAGACGGGCGTCGGCAACTGCCATATCTTCGTCGACGAATCCGCGAACCAGGCCGAAGCGGTAAAAATAATCATAAACGCGAAAACGCAGCGCCCGAGCGTTTGCAACGCCTGCGAGAAGCTGCTCGTGCACAAGGCGGCGGCGAAGAAATTCCTGCCGCTAATCGGCGGGGAACTAAAAAAGAAAAACGTCGAGATACGCGGCGACGAAAAGGTGTGCGCGATAATTGCGGACGCCGTCCCCGCGACCGAAGACGACTGGAGAGAGGAATATCTCGATTTGATAATCGGAGTCAAGGTTGTCAAGGACGTCGACGAGGCGATCCGCCACATAAACGGGTACGGCACGGGCCATTCGGACGCGATACTGACCGAATCGTACGCAAACGCGAAAAAATTTACCGAAGAGGTGGATTCTGCCGCGGTCTACGTCAACGCCTCGACGCGCTTCACCGACGGCGGCGAATTCGGGCTCGGCGCGGAAATAGGTATCAGCACGCAAAAGATACACGCGCGCGGCCCGATGGGCTTAAACGCGCTGACAAGCTCCAAGTTCGTCATACACGGAAGCGGGCAGATAAGGGGTTAGGGAATAAATGCTAATAGGCGCGCAGCTCTACACGTTACGCGAATTTACTCAAACCGAAGCCGGCTTCGCGGGCGCGGTAAAAAAAGTAGCGGCGATCGGCTACGAAACGGTTCAGATATCAGGCGCCGGACCGCTTGGCGCCAAGTTTTTCGCCGAAACATGTAAAAAATACGGCGTAGGCGCGGTAATCACCCATACGCCTCCCGAACGCATCAAAAACGAGACGGATACGGTTATTACGGAACATCGCCTGCTCGGCGCCGATTACATAGGAATCGGAATGATGCCCGGCGAATACCATGGCGGCGCCGAAGGTACAAACGCTTTTATCAAGGACTACCTGCCCGCCGCGAAGCGAATCCGCGAAGCGGGTATGAAACTCATGTACCACAACCACGATTTCGAGTTCGAAAAGTTCGGGAATAGGAACCGCTTCGAATATTTGATCGAAGGCTTCCCGGCGGAAGACCTCGGGTTCACGCTCGACACGTTTTGGGTGCAGGCGGCGGGGGGCGATCCGGCGGATTGGATAAAAAAGTTATCCGGCAGGGTCGACGTCCTGCACATCAAGGACATGTGCTTTGCAAACGGCGAGCGTCGGATGTGCTGCGTCAGCTGTGGCAACCTCAACTGGCCCGCGATAAAAGAAGCGTGCACCGGTTCGGGGGTTTTGCATGCGATGGTCGAGCAGGACGAATGCTACGGAAACGATCCGTTCGAATGCCTAAAAATAAGTTTTGCCAACGCAAACAGGATCTTCAACCAAAAATAAAAGGGGGAACGCAAATGAAGCAGGTTCGATTCGGGATAATTGGGATCGGCAACATGGGGACGGGCCACGCGCGAAGCCTCCTTGGCGGAGGGATCGAAGGCGGGACGCTTGCCGCGGCGTGCGACACGGACCAAACCAAACTCGCGTGGCTTAAAGAAAATCATCCGGACGTCGCTTTGTTTGGCGAAGCGGAGGCGATGTACGCAAGCGGGAAAATCGACGCCGTAATAATCGCGACGCCCCATTACGACCATCCGCCGCTTGCGATAAAGGCGCTGTCAGAAAACATCCACGTCATGATCGAAAAACCCGCGGGCGTCTACACGAAGCAGGTCCGCGAAATGAACGAGGCCGCGGCGAAGTCGGAGGCCGTCTTCGCAATAATGTACAACGTCAGGACCGACCCCGCATTCATTAAGATGCGCGAGATAGTCAAGGGCGGCGGCATAGGCGAGCTGAAGCGCACATCGTGGATCATAACCGACTGGTACAGGCCCCAGGCCTATTATAATTCCGGCACCTGGCGGGCGACTTGGAAGGGCGAGGGCGGCGGCGTATTGATTAACCAATGCCCGCACAACCTCGACCTCTGGCAGT
>WREB01000074.1 GCA_009779525.1 Defluviitaleaceae bacterium | reverse complement strand
TTTTAGATCAAACGGCAAAGGCGATTTGGTCCCCGAAGTGATGATGGATGATCCGGCTAACTGACGGAAAACCGGCGCGCGGCCGCGAAACGGTATTGACGATAGGCAAGTTCGAGAGCGTGCATCTAGGGCATAAGCGGCTCCTCGAACGAGTGGTCGAGATCGCGGGGCGACACAATATGGCCTCCGCGGCGGTGACGTTCAACCCGCATCCTTTGACTTGGCTCGGCGACCCATCGTACAAACCGCTGTTCGGCCCGGATGAGCGCGCGTCAGTCATCGAACGCACGGGCATCGATTACTTGCTCGAACTTACGTTTGATTCAAATTTCGCCGAATTGTCGCCAAGCGAGTTCTGCGGTTTGCTGTTCGAAAAAATCAACGCGAAAAAAATCGTCGTGGGCGAAAGCTTTCGTTTCGGCAAAAACAGGGAGGGGAACTTCGAAACCCTTAAAACGGCCGCTCATACGCGCGGCGCCGAAATAATTATGGTCGCGCACGAATTAAATTACGGCAAGAAAATCAGCACCTCGTCGATACGGCGTCTTCTGGATTTGCGCAAGCCCGAAGAAGCCGCGGCGATTCTAGGTTTTCCGTTTTTTTTATGCGGGAACGTAAAGAGCGGCGACCGGATCGGCAGGACGCTCGGTTTTCCGACCGCGAACATCGAATACGAAAAAAACCGGTACGTCCCTCCAGACGGCGTATACGCGACGCGAACGATTATCGCCGGGCAAAGATATAAGAGCGCGACCAACGTGGGAATGCGCCCGACTATTGTGAAAACGTCGGCAGGGGAAAGGACGGTCGAGTCGTTTATAAACGGTTACGAAGGCCAGCTTTACGGCGAGAGAATTACAACCGAATTTATCGCGTTCCTAAGGCGCGAAGAAAAATTTTCCGATGTAAACAGCCTGATGGCGCAAATAGCGCGCGACATTAAAACAATCTCCGAAGGGAATGATCGAAACGGTTAAGAGGGAAACGCTGCGAAGCCGCGAGCGCGTGATAAAAGCGGTGAACCACGAAGAAGCCGACCGAATCCCGATCGACTTAGGCTTCCATTATTCGACCGGAATCTCGGCGTTCGCGTATAAAAATTTGCGCGATTACCTGGGGCTGCCAGATAAGCCGATCGAGATCATAGACATAAACCAGTTTTTAGCGCGGGTGGATACGGACGTGCTCGAGCGTTTCCACTGCGACGCGGTTTTACTTAATCCGGGCGCGGCATCGAAAAAGGCGTGGAATCCGAGGGGGAACTACGTTTTCCAAATACCCGCGGATTGCATGATGGAGCGGCAAAGCGACGGAGCTTGGGCAAAAATTTCGCAGTCGGCCTGTTACATGCCGGAAGGCGGTTTCTTCTTCGACGCCGCGCCGCAGGCGCCGTCCGACGAAGACGAACACATTGCGCGCTACGCCAAAGAAGCCGAGCGGATTTTCAAGGATTCGGACTATTATACGATGTACATAGGCTACGGGGCCTACTTCGACGGCACGAACGCCGATTCGCTTTGCAAAATGCTGACCGATCCCGGCGAATTCGTCGAAGACATGGCCTACGCGCACAAAAGGCAAATGCGTTCGCTCCGTAAGGTGATCGGCGAAATGGGCGGCTATATCCAAGCAGTGGCGCTTAACGCGGACTTGGGCTCGCAGGCGGGCCCGCTTTGCGGCCCCGAACTGTATGCGAAGCTTTGCGCCCCGTTCGTCAGGGAGTTTTGCGATTACGTGCACCAAAACAGCGACGTTAAGGTTTTCATCCACTCATGCGGCTCGATCAAGCGGTTTATGAAAATATTGATCGAATGCGGGGTCGACATATTCAACCCGGTCCAGATAAACGCCGCGGAAATGGATCCCGCCTCGCTTAAGGACGAATTCGGGACTGAAGCGGTTTTTTGGGGCGGGGGATGCGACACCCAAAAAGTGCTCGGTTGCAAAACCCCGGAGCAGGTAGCGGCGAACGTAAAAGAACTAACGGGCGTCTTCAAGCCCGGCGGGGGATTCGTTTTCAACCAGGTCCACAACATAATGGGTAACGTGCCGCCCGAAAACATCGTCGCGATGCTCGACGCCGCGTACGGCGAGAGTTTCTATTGATTTTGAAAATAAAATCGGATCGGCATGGTTTTTTTAAGCGCTTTGGCGAAATATTCCGGAAGCTCTGTTTCGAAAACCATGCTTTCCCCAGTCGCCGGGTGCGTTAAGGCAAGTCTTTGCGCGTGGAGCACTTGGCCTTCGAAGCCGAGCGGCTGCTTTTGCGGCCCGTAGACGCGGTCCCCGAGCAGCGGGTGACCGATCGAAGCCATGTGAACGCGTATCTGGTGGGTCCTTCCCGTTTCGAGCCGCGCGCTTAAAAACGTATGCTTGCCGCTTCGTTCGAGTACTTTCACGAATGTTAGGGCGTTTCGGCTTTTTGCATTTGAATGGGCGGATATGACGGCCATTTTTTTCCGGTCAGAAGGGTTTCGCCCGATCGGTTTATCGATTTCGAATTCGTCCGTTTTAATATCGCCAAGCGCGACCGCCAGGTATTCGCGTTTTATTTTGCGCTCGGCAAGCAACGCCGCGAGCCTACGGTGCGCCCGGTCGTTTTTTGCCGCGACGATGAGTCCGGAAGTATCCTTGTCGATGCGGTGCACTATGCCCGGACGGATTTGACCGTTGATTCCGGAAAGCGAACCCCCGCAGTGGTGCATGAGCGCGTTGGCGAGGGTTCCGGCCTTATGGCCCGGCGCGGGGTGCACGACCATGCCGCGCGGCTTGTCGACCACGATTATATCGTCGTCTTCATAAACGATCGCAAGCGGGATGTTTTCGGGCAGCGCGCCGCCCTCGCGCGTATCGGCAAGTGAAGCCGAAATAGAGTCGCCGGTCTTTAAAACAAAGCTTTTTGGGACCGTCTTTCCGTTAACCAATACCGAACCCTGGCTTATAAGCCGCTGAAGCGCGCTTCTGGTGACGCCGCCGCAAACTTCCGCGAGAGCGGCGTCGATCCGTTTCCCTTCAAGAGAATCAACGCAAAAATTTTTCGTTTCGCCGTTTGAGCAGAGCGTTATTTCCAAATTATTTTTTCCGTTCCTTCACGATAAACAAAAATGCCGCCGCGACCGAGAACGTCCCGGCGACCAGACACATGTCGGCGACGTTAAAAACCGGGAAACTGATGAACTCAAACTCGAACATGTCCACGACAAAACCGTTGCGCAGGCGGTCGACGAAATTTCCGGCCGCGCCCGCGGCTATCAGGACCATCGGGACCCGCACGAACCAATTGATCCGGGTCTTGGGAAGCCTTGCGTAATAAACGGCGAAAAACGCGAACATCACGACGGTCAGCGGCACGAAGAACCAGCGCCCGCCCTGCAGCATCCCGAACGCCGCGCCGCTGTTCTCCACGTAGGCGAACCTGACGAAACCGTTAACGATGGGTTTTTCGAAGACGGGCTTGAGGGACGCGACGGCCCAGCGCTTTACGGCCTGGTCGAGCGCGATCAAGGCAAAGCACAATAGCGACGGCGCCAAATAGTAAATGATGAATTTTTTCATGCGCTAAAAAAGCTGCCCGAGCGCGTCGACCGCGAAAGTTTCGTTTTCGCCTTCGGCGCGAATCACCGCCTGCATGCCCTTCTCGATTCCGAACGATATCACGCCCATGATGCTTTTAGCGTTGGTCGTCTTGTTGTCCGTATTCAGCGTAATCTTGCATTTGTACTGGTTTGCCGTTTGAACGAACAGCGCCGCAAGCCGTTCGTCGAAATACGAGCGGGCCACTATAATTTTTTCGGTCAAGTCTTCATTCCTTCCCGCTTTCAAGCGATTTAGCGATATCGATCAGTTTTCTCATCCGGTGGTTCATTCCGGACTTGCCTATCGGGCGCTTTAACATCGATCCGATCTCAATCAGGGTGGCTTCGGGGAATTGCAGCCTCAGCGCCGCCGTTTCGGCGAGCGGCGCGGGAAGCGAGCCAATTCCGGCGCGGTCGAAAATCAGCCTGATATAATTGATCTGCTCCATCGCCGCGCTGACGGTTTTGCCCAGATTCGCCGTTTCGAAGTTAACCCGCCGGTTTACGGAATTTCGCATATCCTTTACGATTCGGACGTTTTCAAGCGTCATCAGCGACTTGTGGGCCTCCATGATGTTAAGCGCGTCGACGATGTTCTCCGATTCCTTTATGTATATGACGGCGTGCGACTTCCTCGTCAGGGTTTTCGGATGCAGCCCGAACGAAACCAGCGCGCCGGTAAGCGTCTGCGATAATCCCAAACCGTTTTTTACCGGTATCAGGAACTCGAGGTGGTACGTTTTCGAGGGATCGCACAAAACGCCGCACGCGATGAAGCAGCCGCGTATGAACGCGCGCTTGCAACACTGCTTGTGGATGTAGCCGCCGTACAAATCGCGTTTTGATTCAGTTTCGCATGTTTCATTGCCGTCCGCGAAAAAATTTTTTCCAATCGTCCCGCGGAGAAAACCATCCGGCGTTTCGAGAACGCCTTCCAAGCCGCCAAGCAACGTCTCGGCCCTTTTACGCGCCCATTCCTTTTCAATTTTACTAATTTCGATATCCGGCCCGGTTTCGCGCGAAGCTCCCATTATCGCGACGAGCTCCGCCGCGCGGCAATGCGCGAGGGTTACGGGTGAAGCGCATAATTCGGCTCGCACTTCGCATAAAAAAGACATCAGGAAGCCCCAACCGCTTCAGTTTTTGCCAAAGCCTATCAGCTTTATTTCCGGTTCCAGCATAATCCCGAACCTGCCGTAGACCGCGTCGACGATATGCCCGATAAGCCGCGCTACGTCGTCCGCCGTCGCGTTTTTTTCGTTTATTATGAAACCCGCGTGCTTTTCCGAAACTTTCGCGCCTCCGATCGCAAAACCGCGCAGCCCGCAATCGGATATCAGGCTGCCCGCGAAATTTCCGGATGGCCGCTTGAACGCGCTTCCGGCGCTAGGATACTCGAGCGGCTGCGTTTCGCGCCTGCGCTCGTTTAACCCGTCCATTTTTGCGCGTATTTCCTCGGGATTCATTTGATAACCCAAAAAAACGGCGGAAAGCGCGATGCCTCCGTTTGCTTGCAAGACGGAACGCCTGTAGGAAAACATCAAATCCTTTTTTTCGTATTCGGCTATCGTTCCGTCCGGCGCCAATACCCGCGCCGATATTAAGATATCCGAGATTTCGCGGTCGTAGGCGCCGGCGTTCATGTACAGCGCCCCGCCCACGGTTCCGGGTATGCCCGACGCGAATTCGAAACCGCCAAGCCCGGCGATATGCGCGGCATTCGCCAGCGCGTTGAGCGCGACTCCCCCGCCGCAGTCGATCCTGTCTCCGTCGACGGCAATTGCCGCCGATCCCTGGCGGATTTTTAACGTGACGCCGGAAATGCCGGCGTCCGACGCCAAAACGTTCGTGCCGCCGCCTATTACCGTAAGCGGTATTTTTTTTGTCCGGCAATAATCGACGACGCCCTTGATTTCCTCGTCGCAATTTGCGATCGCCAAAACTTCGGCAGGCCCGCCGATTTTAAAAGAAGTGTGCCTCGACATGCTTTCGCCGCAAAGGACGCGCCCTTCGGGGACAATCGATTTTAAACCGTCAAGCATCGCTTTCGGAAACGGCGTTTGTGAATCTGTCGATCAAAGCCTTCGCGGCGTTGTAACCCATCTTTTTTTGCCGGTGGTTTATCGCGGCGGATTCGCAGATTATAGCGAGGCTCCTCCCCGGCCTTATCGGTATCGAATGGCACATAACCCTGTTACCCAAAATTTCGATGTAGTCGTCCGTTTCGCCGACGCGGTCGTACTTGCGGTTAGCATCCCAAAGCTCGAGCTTGATGACGAGGTCCACCGACTGCGTGGCCTTGATGGACTGCACCCCGTACATCTGCTTAATGTCTATTATCCCGATGCCGCGAAGCTCGAGGAAGTAGCGTATGTTTTCCGGGCAGCTCCCGACGAGCGTTTCCTGCGAAACGCGCTTGATCTCCACCGCGTCGTCGGCGATGAAGCGGTGGCCGCGTTTTATCAGCTCGAGCGCGGTCTCGCTTTTTCCGACTCCGCTTTCGCCCATGATAAGCGTCCCGACTCCGTAAATGTCGAGCAGCACCCCGTGCACCGTCACGCGGGGGGCGAGCTGAGCCTTCATCCAGCGGATCACTTCGGAAATGAAGTCGGTCGTCGTGGAGTCCGTATTGAAAATCGGGACGTCGTACTGCTTGGCGTAAAGCGGCATTTCGGGAA
>WREB01000073.1 GCA_009779525.1 Defluviitaleaceae bacterium | reverse complement strand
TTTCATAGGCTCCCCCTTTCGTCGGTATTGATTGTTTATCCTCCCGAAAGCGCGCGGACCACCGCGTTGATGTTGATTATTATTCCCTCGAGGACGGACACCGCCTGCGCGTAGTTCATTCGGGTAGGCCCTATGATGCCGATGCATCCGGTGCTTTGGTTGTCAAACGAATAATTGGCCTTGATTATGCTGCAGTCGCGAAGCGGCTCGAGGCTGTTTTCCGCGCCGATCAATATCTGTATTCGGTCGCTTTGGCCGAGCGCCAGTATGGTGATTAGCACCTCGCGTTCTTCGAGCGCGTGGAAGATCGTCTTGGCTTTGCTGATATCGGAGAATTCCGGGAATGCGAGGATGTTTTTCACTCCGCTCGTAAAAATGCGGACGTCGTCCTCCGCCTGTATGACCTCGACGATTACCCCGAGCGCGGGCATAAGCACGTACGCGTACGGGCCGAACGCCGAAAGCATTAACTCGACCGTTCCCCTGTCGATATCACGAATGGTCTTGTCCCGCAGGTATTTATTTAAAATTTGCGAAAGCCTCGTCAGCGTCTCGTATCCCGGCGCTTCTGGAAAGCTTATCGCCTGGTTCTTTACGGCTTTCGCGTCGGTGACGAGCACGAGCAGGACGGTTTTTTCGTCCAAAGGCACGAGTTGGACGTGCCTGATCCTGGTTTTTTTTATATACGGCTCCGATACTATGGCGGGATAATTCGTCAGCGACGCGACGGCTTTCGCGGTTTCTTGCATCATGTATTCGACCTGGTTTATGTTGTTGATGATCATTTGCTGCAGGAAGATGTTTTCTTCGTCGGTCAGGGTTCGCTGCCTCATCATGCTGTCGACGTACAGCCGGTAGCCCTTGTCGGAAGGCACGCGGCCAGCGGACGTATGCGGCTGCCGTATCAGGCCCATTTCCTCAAGGTCGCTCATTTCATTCCGGATTGTGGCGGAGCTGATGCCCAAACCGTATTTTTTCGCGAGCGTCCTGGATCCGATGGGTTCCGCCGTTTGTATGTAATCGTTTACGATTGCTTCGAGTATTTTATATTTTCGGTCGTCGAGCTGCATTTTCAAGCCTCCCTCCTTCTGTTAGCACTCTATTGTATTGAGTGCTAACGCCGATGACAAAAAATACCACTTGCCAATAGATCTGTCAAGCGGAATATTTTACGCGATGTTTTACGTTAACCCCTTGAATTTGGTTTGGCGCATCGCCTCGTACAGAATGATCGCCGCCGCGTTGGATAAATTCAGCGAACGCGCCCCGCCAGCCATCGGTATGCGTACGCAAGAACCGGGGTAACGGCTGCGTATCTCGTCGGGCAGCCCCGCGCTTTCTTTTCCGAACACGATGAATGAATCGTCGAAGTACCTTGCATCGGTATAAATTCGCGCCGTCTTTGTCGTAGCGAGTAAAATCCGCGACGGTTTCGCGGCGGATAAAAATTCGTCGAAGCTGTCGTAATATCGGACGTTAAGTTCGGACCAATAATCCATGCCCGCGCGCCTGACCGCCTTGTCGTCCACGAAAAAACCGAGCGGCCTTATCAGGTGCAAATTAACCCCGGCCGCCGCGCAAGTCCTACCTATGTTGCCCGCGTTTGACGCGATTTCGGGTTCATGCAGGACGATATCCATGTTTATTACGGAAGGGATATGTCGATTTCGAATACGCGGCCGTTGGCGAAGCGAAGCGGAACGCAGACGATTTTCTCGCCTTCCGCTATTTCCGTGAAATCGGCCGGCGTCGCGTTGATGATGAAGCGCGGCGGCGTGATGTCGATTTTGATTCCCTTGCCGAAAAAAAGCGTCGCGACGTTTCCCGATATCATGTTGGTCAGTTCGGAAACGGCGCTCTTCGACATTTCGTCGAGCTCCGTCACCGCCGCCCCCATCATCATGAGCGACGCGATATAGCATGCGTCGGCGACTTCCATGTTGTATATCGCCTCGCCCCTCAGCTCGCCGATGATCGAAAGCGACGCCGCGACAGGCGAAGGCGAATAAGGCGCGCTTTTCGTAAAAACCTGCCCGAGCGCGGGCGATTCGTTGCAAAGCTTTTTAAATACGTTTTGCGCGCCCTGAATGAAAGGGTTTATGTGCGCCGCGTTCATAACGACTCCGAAACGCGCTCGTCCGGTAGCCCGTCCTTGGCTTCGCCCGGTTTTTCGTCCTTGTTTTTATCTTTTTTCCCGAAAAACGACCCGATATTAAGCTTGGAAAGCACGCCGGGCACCATGTCGATCAGCCTGCTCACGCTTTCCTGGTTTTTAACGTTGACCAATTGAACGGATCCGTTGTTGATTATGATCACGGCCGACGGAGACAGCTTAGCGCCGAGCGCGCCGCCGCCCGCGTCCTTGCCCTTTTTATCGTCGGTCGATTCGTTTACTCCCGCGCCGACGCCGAACGAAACGTCCACGAGCGGCACAAGTATCACATCGCCTATATGAACTGGATCGCCGACCACGGTTTTGGTCGAAACGTATTCCTCCATCTTCGAAAAAAGCATTTGTAGGTTTTCGCTGACGCTTCCGGCCATTTTGCACATCCCTTAAATTTATTTACGCGCTACATTTTTTCCCTGATTAGCTTAAACACGGGCCCGCGCGTGCAAAACCAGCATACCGGCCCCAATACGGACGCCGCGCTGAACCTGCCGCGCAAGGATACTTCGAATCTTCTTGAAGCTCCGTTAAAGTCGCCGCGCAGCACGAGGCGCGGCTTAAGCGGGATAAATCCCGATATCGACTCATACGCCCCAATCAACGCGCCGGTTTCGGCGGGGTCGCTTAAGCCTATGGTGCCTTCGACGTTAAAGCGATCCGGTTTGAGCGAAGCGAAAAGCTTTTTTATCAACCGTATAGATAAGCCAATAATAATTTTCGCGTCGGGGTATGTCAAGGCGGCCACTAATTTGTTCCATTTGCGTTCGCCCGTTTTGCGGGTTTTTTTTGCGCCGCCGACCCGCCTTTTTCTTTGCGCGCCGGCATTTGCGTCCGTGGTAGCGCTTAAAGGCTTTTGCCTTGCGTTTGGCGCGCGTTTTTTTATTTTAATTCCTGTGACGCGAAACTCCGTTTTTTTTATGTCCCCGACGTTCGCGTATTCTACCCGCACCAGAGCGACCAGCCATGTCACTACTATCCTATACGAGGGATCGTCTCCGAAGGTGCCTTCCGCCAGGTACCCAATCGGCGCGAATAAAATCAACGAAAATGTGGCGACGACCGCCGCGATAATTATCAACGCGGTCATTTCGCCGCCGCACCGGGATAACGCTCAAAAACGGCCACCCTGCGCAAATGTAAAGTCGCGGCTATTATAAACGCCAGCGAAAGCGCCGCGGCGAGTATTCCGATAAATATCGCGATGCTTATGAAAAACGGCGTCGGAACTATATTGACGAGCAAATCGGTCGCCGGGTCAAGAATCCATAAATCGTTGTCGAAAAAAACCAAATGGAAGAACTCGAACGCGCGGTTGAAGTCAACGGCGATAACCACGACTATAAAAAATGTCAGAAGCAAAAACGCGGTTATTATTTCGCGGCCGCACCTGGCGATGAAATAGACGACCCGGTATTTTTTGAACGCCATAATCAATATTATCAGGACGAGCAGCCAAAACGAAATGTTCCGAAGCCTGAACCCAACGTCGAACAGACCTCTTACGTCCGCCATGTGGTCTTTTTCCCGCTGGTTGAAAAATTCGCGCTCCACTCCCCCGACTTTTGCGACGACGTCGAGGTCCGGCCGCTTGCCGCGCATATAATCGAGCATTTCGGAGGTCACGCGAAGCAGTTCGTCTTTTTCGACAGAAATTGCATTAGCCGTATCGTTCCTGTCGAACTGCCATCCGTAAAACGGCTTCAAAAAAGTAGGTATCGCGACCGATTCGCAAACGATCAGCACAAGGATGCATACCGCCCCAAGATATCCTAAAACCCAACGCATATATGACCCCGCACGCCGATCAGATTAAAAACGATAAAAGTTCGCCTATATTGGAGACTCCGTTGACCGCAATCCCATCGGGTCGCTTGAGCCCCGTCAGGTTTGCCTGCGGAACGACGCAGCGCCTAAAACCCTGGCGGAACGATTCGCTCACGCGTTTTTCCGCCATGTTGACGGCCCGGAGTTCGCCGGCCAAACCGACTTCGCCGAACACGACGGTTTCGGAATCGACTGGCATATCTTTATGGCACGAAGCCAGCGCCGCGACGATTCCGGCGTCCGCCGCGGGTTCGGTAAGCCTCATGCCTCCCGCGACGCTGACGAAACTGTCGTATGATTGAAGTTTGTATCCCATCCGTTTTTCAAGCACCGCGATCAAGACCGCGACGCGGTTATGGTCGACTCCCGTGGCCGTCCTCCGCGGCGAACCGAAACTCGTATAACCGACCAACGCCTGAACCTCCGCCAATATCGGACGGGTTCCCTCGACGCTGCACGTGACGACCGAACCGGATACGTCAAGCGGCCTTCCGGCAAGCATGTAGGCGGACGGGTCCGGAATCTCGTGCAGTCCGTCCTCGCGCATTTCGAAGATACCGATTTCGTTGGTCGAACCGAAACGGTTTTTGACCGCGCGGACGATCCGGTAGTTGTCGCCGCGCTCGCCTTCGAAGTACAGCACGGCGTCCACCATGTGCTCGAGCACGCGGGGTCCCGCGACGGTTCCTTCCTTTGTTACGTGCCCGACCAAAACCGCCGCGATGTTTTGCCGTTTCGCGATCATCGAAAGCCTTGCGGCGCATTCGCGAACCTGCGTCACGCTGCCGGGAAGCGAATCGAAGTCGGCAAGACGCATCGTCTGTATCGAGTCTATCATCAACAGGTCCGGCTTTATTTTAGCGATCGCCGAATCTACCTTATCCATGTCCGTTTCGGGAAGCAGAAAGACGTTTTCGGAATCAAACTTGAGGCGCTGGGCGCGGAGCTTGATTTGAAGCGCGCTTTCCTCTCCGGTCACGTAGAGCGCCGTCGTTTTTTTTATGCCCGAGGCCTTGCATATTTGCAAAAGGAGCGTCGACTTCCCTATGCCCGGTTCGCCGCCCAAAAGCAGGACCGAACCTTGCACGATGCCCCCGCACAGGACGCGGTCGAGTTCGGGGATTTCCGTCGGGATGCGTTCGTTTGCTCCGGCGCTAACCGAAACGTCCTTCAGCGCGACGGCTGTGCCGCCGGTTTTTTCTATTTCCGCGCTTGGCGCGGCGCGCGAAACGGTTTGTTCGAGCGTGTTATAAATGCCGCATTCGGGACAGCGTCCGAGCCATCGGATCGTTTCGTAACCGCATTCCCTGCAGACGAAGGCTGTTCTTGTCTTTACCGGCATATCATTTTTTTATAGCTTCGATCGTCTTAAATTCGTCGTCGAGGTCTATTCCGACGGATAAGTTACCCGCGCCGTTTGTTTTAAAGTTTCCTATGTCATGATCCTCGATCGTTATTCTATACAACGAATCGGACTCCAGCCGCAGCGTGAGCCGCGTACCCTCTGACCCTTTGATTTTAAAACTGACTTTGGCTTTTTTTACCAGCAGATCCTTGAAAGCCGCGCCTGGCGCCGTCTCGACGATCGTTGCCCCGTTTTTTACGAGCCGCGTGGTTTCGGCGTGCGTTTCCAAATCATATGAATCCTTGCCGAACGCGAAGCCGTCGACGATTATCTTTTCGGTCGACGAATAGTCGCCGAAGCTAAGCGCGCCGTTTTTTTTCGCCGTGATATTCCCTTCAGCCTCCGCCATTTGACCCTCCGCCTTTTGATTTGTTTCCGCCGCATTATAACATTGTTATACTTATGCGAACAATAATCGGGAGACAGACCATGCCGCGCCCGGTGCGCCTTTCGGTCCGCCAATTAGTCGAATTCATCCTCCGCGGCGGCGATATCGACGCCGCCTACATGAGCGTCGGCCGCGCGCCGGAAGGCGTCAAGACGCACAAAAGAATCCAAAAAATGAATAAGGCGCAAGCCGCAAAAGACGGCGGCGTATACCAGAGCGAATATACGTTGAGGCATGCCTGCTTGCACAAAGGCATTTTTTTCGAAATCGAGGGAAGAGCCGACGGAATCATAATTAAAGGCGATTCGGTTGTTATCGAGGAAATCAAGTCGACGGTCGGCCCGGCGCCGCCAAACGCGCCCGACGAAAGCCATTGGCACCTGGCGCAAGCGAAATGCTACGCATATATGTATTTGGCGGAACCGGACAATTGCGCGGACGCAAGCGTCCTTTCCGGAGGCTCGGACGCGGCGCATGATAAAAATTCTTCGGCGCCCCGATCCGGCATAAACGATACGGTCGGGGTAACGCTTATCTACAGCCAGATCGAAACGGAGAC
>WREB01000072.1 GCA_009779525.1 Defluviitaleaceae bacterium | reverse complement strand
TCGGGCAGCGGGTAGTGGTCGGGGTTGACGTCGCCGTCGTATTCCTCGTCGGTCCTTGAAGTGACGAGCCTTATCGCGGTCGACCACCCGGATTCTTTCTGCTTAACGTTGGTTTCGCTGATGTCCCCCTGCCTCGCGACTGGAGGTATGACGAATTCGATGCAGTCGAGAAACTCGTCGGTTTGCGCCACTTGCACGACGTAGCTGTACGCCGTGTCGGAAGGCGCGCCAGGGCCGCTCCTCGAAACCGTCTTGATAGTCTTCGCGCGGATGTAGTACGACCGGTTAGGAAGCAGGCCCTCGAAACGGACCATGTATAAAAAGTCCTTGATTTCGTCAAGCGGCAGAAGCTCCGCGCTCCCGCCCGTCGCGTTCCCCGCCCCGGCGGCGGGCTTGTCGTCCAAACCGTCTCGCATCCAAGAAATGTTAAGGGCGTTTTGCTCCGAAGGCGAATAGTCGGTCCCGTTAAGCCTGTTGTACTCGCTTATGTGGTCGCGCCCGGCGAGGCCCAGGCCCTGCGGCGGGTTGGGGGCGGTGATGTCAAGCGTCCGCATCTCTATCGGGTTCGACCATTCGGACTGTTGTTTTGACGCGGTCGGGTAGCGCGCCATTATCCTAATGTTGTATAGCGTGTCGGGGAACAGCTTCGTGATCGTGTAGTACATGTACTCGTCGCTTCCGACGGTGCGTATCAACACGTCGTCCTTTATGAAGTCCCAGTTAAGCGCGTACCAGACGGTGCCGCCGTTTGTCAGACGCTCGGTGTATTGCAAGTCGTATTCGTAAGGGATGTTGTCCTGGTTTCGAAGCATCTTCCACCGGACGGTCAGCGTGTCGTCGGTTTCGCTGACCGGCTCGAGCGCCGGGGCGACCGGCTTCACGTCGAGCTCGGGCTTCGACTCGAGAGTCGTCGCCATGACATAATTTGGAAGGTACGCCACCTTCACGCCCGCGTCGTTGACGTAGGGCCTGAGGTAAATGACGTAGGCGGTGTTTTCCTTAAGCGCGCCCGAGCCCGGGGCGTTGAAGGAGCGAACGACATACGAGACCATGCCGCGCTTCGAGCCCTCGCCCAGCGGCCCCGAGAGCGGGCTCCAGTTGTTCGCGCTTGCGGGGATGAACGTTTCGTCGAGGTTGTTGCGCCGGTAGGTTTCGTACCCGCCCTGCGCCATCATGTGCGTGTACTCGACCGTGTGTATTTCGTAGCTCGCCTTGGATAAGTCGATGATTCTTAGCTCGACGTCGCCGGCGCTCATGTTCAGCTGTGCCGCGAGGATGTCGCGCGCCGCGTTGAAGTTGGCTAAGTCCGCCGCGCTCGGGTTCTCGGAGTTGTAGTCGGGGATCCAGGTCCTCCCCGGGTCGACGCGGTTGTTGAGTATGCTTTCCTTGCCGCTTAAATCCATCGCGGACCTGCCGAAGACGGGCCCCGCCGCCGAAGGACCGGCGACCGCGTACCAGTCGTCGGTCTTCGGGTCGTACATCTCTATGTATTTTAAGTCCCATTCGATCGTTATGAAGTCGCGCCCGATTTGCGGCGGGTCGCACGCCACGAGCGGCGGCGCCGCGATCATCGCGGGGCGCACCGGTAGCGAACCCGGGTACGGAAGGTAAAAGTCGCCGTACGCCTTGGTGGACTGCGTCCCGAATGGCACGCGCCTCGCCACGATCATGACGTAGTAGCTTTTGTTGTATTCGAGCTTCTTCGTCACGACTCCGGTGGCGGTAAGCGCCTGGTATTCGGTTATGGACGAGCGCAGCTTGTATATCGGGTCCGGGTCGCTGCCTTCTTTATCGGCGGTAAGGCCCGTCACGCTCCGGAAAAGGGGCACGCTGTCGTTGTAGAGTATGTCGAGGTTTTCGTAAACGTCGGTCACGTAGACGTCGTACTCCACGTTCTTGTCGATGTATTTTCCGAAACGCGGGTCGATTTCGGCGGCTTCCTCCGCGTTGTAGGGCTGCCTCGCGAACGCGAGCCACCAGAGGAGAAGCGAAGGCACGTCCTCGTTGTCGACGTCAAACTTTTTTACGGTCGGCGAATAGGGCTCGAAGTCGATAAGGTCGGGCACGTATATCACGAGGTTCGTCCTGACCCTGGCCTCGCTCTCGCCCGCGAAGTAGATCGCGAGCCGGTAAGCCTTCGGCACGTTCATGTCGTCGAGTTCGTCGCGGTAGGACGTGATGCCAAGCACGTTGGTGTTGCTTCCGGCGATTCGCCCGATGATTCCAAGCCGTTTCAACAGCTGCGGGTCGTTGTAAAGGTCGTCGTAGGTCGAGTCTACGTCCCATTCCTCGATGTCGAGCCTGTCGATCATGTTCGAGCCGGGCACGCCGCGAAGCGACGTCCATATGAGGCGGATTGCGTCTACTCCGTCCACCCTGTACGAAAGGGTGGGGCTTACGGTGATCGGCGTTTCCTTCCAGTATTCGCCGTTGCGGCACGCGACGTCGTACATGACGCCGCCGACGCTTATTGGGTTCCTGATCGCGTGCACCGGCGTCCCGCCTATTAGCGGAACGACTTTGACGTCGTAACTCCAGCCGGTGTTGCTTGCGGGAATCGGGAAGGTGAATTCCCACCTCCCGCCGATCTCGCGCAGGTTCGGGTGGGTGAGCGCGACCGGTATCACGACTTCGGGGCCGGGATTGTTGTTCGAATCGATTACCCGGTACGAAACGCGGTAGGAGTCGACTACGTTGACGTTCCCCCCGGTCCCGCGCCAGACCGGGTTGCTCCACGTCACGGTTATCTCGTTGTTAAGCGAATAGCCGTCGACGATAAGGTCGGTCAAAAACATCGCGCGGCGCTCGCTTGCCAGGTCCGCGCCCGTCGGCTCAATCTGGCGGTCGGTCCTGATCGTGCCCGAGCTGTTGGTCGTGAAAAAATAATGGATGTGGTACGGAATCACCCGCACCTCGTAAAGGCATCCGGGTTGGAAGGGTTTCGTGTATATGACCGGGTTCGGCCTTCCGGCGTCAAGCAGGTAGTCGTTCGGTAGGTTTGGCTGCGTCCTCGTCTTGTTCACGTATTCGACCCTGTAGTTAGTCGCGCGTATGTCGTCGGCGTTGTAAGTCGCGGATTCTTGCTGCAGGGTGCGGCCGGGCGCCGGGCGGTTCCAAAAAAGCGAGAACCTGTACGAATTGACCGGCAGGTTAGGACCCGACTCGGCGGCTTGGATCACCAGGTCCGAAACCGGGAGCTGCGTGTTCTGGTCGTGCGCGAAAATTGCGCCTTGCGGGACGAGTCCCGACAAAATCGTCAGGGCAAGAACCAAGGCAACCGCTTTTTTCATTTTGGATCCCCGCGGCGCGCTCACAGCTTCACCTTCGAGTCAAGCGCCGCAAGCATGTCGAGCAGGCCCTTTATCGTGACGTTTCCGCCCGGCCTGAAGCCCGGGTCGCTAAGTATTCCGACCTCGAAGGCCGCCCTGACGGACTGCGCGTAGCGTTCGTCGAGCGCCATGCCGGAAGTTATCGCGAAGTTTCTTATCGTTATCCTGTCGACCGACGTGTTTGTCTTTTTCGCGTAAAGCGCCATCACTACCGCCGCGGCTTCCTGCGCCTGCACGTTCCCGTTCGCGCTCCGCGAGGAAAGCTGGACGTTGAGGTTGGCCGAGACCCACGCGATCGGGTCGGCGGATTTGGGCGCGCCCGCCATCCTGGCTACGCAGCCCGCGACCATCTGCCTCGTCGCCGCCGCGTTTAAATTGACCCCGCTAAAACCGAGATAGTCCTCGAGCCCGTATTTAGCGGTGAACGCGGATATCGAGCCGCCCTTCGGCACGTTTTCTATGCCAGGGATGTTTACCGCGCGCCCCGCGAAGACGAAGGTGTTGGGAACGCGGGTGGATATCGCCTTGCCCTCGGCGTAGTTGGTCACGGGGACCGGGCTCCACGCGTTGCTTTGCGCCTGATAGCCGTTTATGTTGGTGTTTGGGTCTATGCCCTTCGAGACAAGCCTTAGCGGCAGGTCGTAGTTTTGGAAAGCGAACGAGCGGCTGCTGAGTATCCCGCCTATGCTGTTCATCTGGTTGTATATGAGCCGCATCAAGTCGTTTTTCATTTCGCGCACTAAGCTTTCCATGTACCGGACCATTTCCTCGCTTTGCGTTTCCGCCTTCACCCTGTCAAGTATGCTTTTTTTAAGCGCGGGGTCTTTTATCCTTTCGCCGACGATTTTTGCGAACTGTTCGTAGAGCCCCGCGTCCCACGCCTTTATGCTTCCTATGCGCGGCACGGTCCCGACCGCGTCGATGTCTACGCGCGTCTGCTTGGTGAGCGCCGGCGCCCCGTCGACGAGACCGTCTATTGTCCGCCGCATCACCGTAACCTTCACGAAGTAATCCGAAACTTCCTTAGTATTCAAAAGCTTCGCCATCGCTATCATCGCGTCGTTGTAATTGCCGTTTAGCATTTTCGGCGGCATCAATACGTCCATGTCCGAGTATTGGGCCTTGAAGCCCTTTTCGGCGTCGTTCGCCCGCCGAATGTTTTCGGCGGGGATGTAGTACGTCACCGAATCGGCGTTGTTGTTGTAAAGCAGGATCTGCGCGTCCGCGGTTATCTGAAGTATCCCGGCAAACATATCGCCCGGCCTGTACACGACCGTCAGGCTCGAAGGCGACTCGAACGCCACCCAGTAGGGGTCGCGAAGCAGTTTTTCAAATAGCTGGCGCAAGTAGTGCAGCCAGTCGTCCGTCGCGACTTCGTTGTCGTAATCCTCCTGGTTCATGTCCGTCTTAAACTGCGCGACGTTTGACCAGATAGAAAAAGCGTTGGTGCCAAGGTCGTGGACCCTGACCCGGACCGAGTACGAAGTCCCCGGCTTAAGCCCGGTAAGCTTGTAGAAGAACCGATAGTCCGGGCTGCCGGGTATCCCGGCGCTTTCCAAAAACACCGCGTTAACCGAATTTCCCGGGACCGTGAACCAGTCCCCGTCGTCCTCTTTTACCTGGAATTGGAACGTGTAGTCGATTCCCCGCCTGTCGGGGTCGAGGCCAGCCCTGAAGCTGACGATGACCTCGGTTTGCCTGTCGTAGTCCTGTCTCCCGGACTCGACGCGCAGGTTTGTCGCGGCCTGGACGGGCTTCGTCGTTACGGTCACGCGGTTCCATGTCGAAACGCGCTTTTTTACGACGTCGTTTCCATCCTCGTCTTGCTCCGTCACCATTCGGACCGTCCGAAGATAGTAAAAATATAGCTGGTTGGGGGTAAGCGTCTTGTCGGTGAATTTTATCGGGTCGTCCGTAGGGTCGTATATATAGTTTGAAGCCGCCCTGCCGTTGAGTATTTGAAGCGGCGTCACGTCCGTGTTGTTGAACCTCCACCCGACTTTTTCGGCGTTCGCGATCCTGTTAAAAAACGCGTTGAAATCGGTATCTTTTGAAGCGAAGTCGGCTTCGGTCATTTGGGTGTCCCTGAGGCGGATCATTTCGTACTCGATCACGACCTGTCCGGATTCGGGCAGTATCTTGTCCCAGTAAAGGGTGCACTCGGTGTCGTCCACGCTGTCCGGGTCCAGCCAGAAGTTGGGCGCCGGCGGCTCCACCTCCGAGGGCCTCGGGACGTTGTCGGACGCATAGGTCCGTTCGGTCACGACCCCAGTCAGCGGCGATGTCTTGGTCTCGACGTAATCGGTTTGCGAGTACTGCTCTATCGCAAGGTCGGCGAAAACATAGTACGCCTGGTTCGTGTCGAGCCCGGTAAGCAGGACGGAGGTTACGTCAACCGGTATTCCCGTAATGACGACGACGCTGCTCGGTCCGTTCGGAAGCCTCAGGTACGGCCTAAGGTCGATGAAACCGCCGCCATGCGGCGCTTCCGAGACGTCGAGCTCGTAGCTTATCGCGCCCGGAGGGACGAACTCGATCTCGAAGGATTGGTTTATGCGCTGCTCCGCCATATCCGGCATCGAGAGGCCGTTTTCGTAGTAATTTTTCTTTATGTAGGGCTCGTAGTGGCCGAAGTAAAGGTTCACCGTTATCAGGTCGTAGCGCGGGTCCGGGTCGAGCTCGTACTGCGTTGAAAGATACTTGTCAATCGCCGCGTAGGGTATTTCCCACGAAACTTCGAGGGACGGCTTCTCGTCGGGAGGCAAAACCATAGGAGAGGGCGCCTTGACCGTCAAATTTAACGGCGGAGGGACGGTGAATCCGCTTATGTCGTCGAGCGTTATGTTGACTTCGTTCGAGGTATAAATGCTTTCGATGAGTTTGTTTGAAAGGTCCAGGTCGCCCGTAAACGGATCGACCCATCCCCACGCGACCGCGGAAACCTGGAAAAAATAAATGTTGGGATAATAGAAAAGCGAGTCTTCCCATCTCAGCTGGTCGGGCGGCACCCTGTCGGGGGCGTCCGTCGTCGCGTTGATATGGGCGGCGTCGGTCATGAATTCGATTTCGGCGTAGTAAAACCTGGCGTTTTGGATCGGCGACATCGGGTCCGGCCGCGAGTTAAGCGTCGAAACGGGATTTTTTATGACGAGGAGC
>WREB01000071.1 GCA_009779525.1 Defluviitaleaceae bacterium | reverse complement strand
AGGGCGAGTTGAGCCGGTTGTTCATGTTGAAGGGTATTATCGCGCCGCAGCCGTCCGGGACGAAGACATACCCCTCCTCCGTCAAATTTCCCGCCCCGAACGTCGGGAGCAGTATCACGTTTATAAGGTAGACCTCGTCGCCCTCGTCGAGGTTTTTTACGTCCACCGACGCGTTGAGGTAATCGTCGACGATCGAATACTCGACGGGTATCCGAAACCCCAGCTGCTCGAAATAATAGGTGACGCGGATTCCGTCCTTTATGCGCTCGACTAGCACGTTCCCGTTGTTTACGCACGCCGACTGGCTGTTTGAGGTCTGCGGCTGCATCGTGGTGTTGTCGTCTTTTTGGTATATGTACGAAACGATGATTTGCGATTGGAAATTGACCCTGCCGACTCCGCGAGTCGTTTCGTCTAGCAGCGAGTCGTTCGGCGTCGAGTACCAAATCTTGTCGGACTCGATGTTCTTAATTGCGAAAAGGCCGGTCCGCATATCCGCGTACATGACCAGCCACGGATTTCGCGCGATTTCGGCGTATTCGATTATCAGATTCGGGTTGGTGTCGTCCTTGATCCCCACCTGGGTCGGAAACGCGGGGCCTTCGGTAAACGAAGGAACAGCCGCCGCGGACGCGCCCGCGCGCTTGAGCGCGACGTCGGGCATGGCCGGCGCATGCGAGGCGCACCCGCACAGGCCGATGATTGCGGCGAGCGCGGCGCAAACGATTTTTTTACAAGTCCGTCCGATCAACCCCATCGCGTGAACCCTTCCATGTACACCGAAACGCAGAAGCTAAATACCTGTTGCAAGAGACCCAGGAACAGCATAAGCAAAAACAACATTATCGCCATCGCGATTACGGTTAAGATCGCCGAAAATATCGTCTTGAGGAAACCGTAGTCGTGGATCGAATACAATCCGCTTAAAAGCAGGATCACCGACCACGCGAGCCCGATCGTAGTAGACATGGTCATGTAGACCGATTCGTCCGCGGCGATGAACCGCGATATCAGGACGTTGATGAATATGGAAGCGACGTAGGGGATCAGCGAGTAGGCCGTCGTCGTCGTAATTTCCAAAAACGTGCCCTTGCCGTCAAGGAGCGAGCATACCGACCAGTTGCCGATGATGAAGAACACGAACAGCCCGATCGTGCGGGTGGCGATGACCGCCGCGTTAAAATATTCGGGTCGGTTTTCGTTTAAGGCGGTACCGGTGAAGAAGAACACCATGACCTCCGCCGCGAACCACGCCGCCACGATCGACAGGACCCAAATAATCGACTCGTTCTTCCTGCTTTTAAACTGGCTGAACCCGTCGGTCGGGTGCGTCAGCACGTGAAGCGGGAAGAGGTATTTTGACTCCTCCATCTTGGAAAACGACCGGCCCTCCGGAACGACCGAATACTTCGACCACAGCTTGCCAAGAAGCATCAATGCGGCCACCGCCGCGAACGCGACGATCACGACCGTAAGCCAGTTGTCCGCCAAAAATTCCTGCCTGTATATCTTATAGGAAAGCGAATAGTCGGTTAAAGACATCGCCGTCGCGAAGTAGCCGAGCGCCGCCTTGTAATCGCCCTGCGCGTCCGCTATGCGTCCGAACGATATCCGCACGAAATCGCTGTTTGAGTTTCGCGTGAGTATCTGTACGCAAAGCGACTTGGATTCCTCCAGCTCGTAGGCAGTCATCTTCATCATCGCTTCGCGGAAAAGCAGTACGTATTCGGTCGGGTTAAACTCGAAGATCATATTCTTGACCATGTCGGTGACATAGAAGCTTCCGTTTATCTCCGTGATCGAAGTCGGCGTGTTGAACGAACCTTTTTGGTCGCCCTTCGTGCCGAAAACGGTGACGAGGAAACCGTCCTCGTTATGCTGGTAAACCTTGCCGAGCTCGTAATCGAGTAAATTGATGAAGCCGTCGCCGTCGATCACCAGGTCCGCGAACTCGGGCTTGAATAGACCGATTTCGTAGTCGCCGAACTGCAGGTCGTCGGCGAGGATGTCCTCGCCCTTGAAGTTAAGCTTTCTGACGTTCCCCTTGATCTCGAATAAATCCTTGTACGGCGAAATGGTGAATATGAACCCTTCGCTGTCGATCGCGAAATTTCTGACGGTAACCGGAGTCACGCCCCGAAGGAACGCGATCTGCGTGTTGGTCATGAACGGAAGGCGCTTGCGTATGTAGTTGATAAGCGCCCTGCCGGTCGAAGGCACTTCGTTCGGGCCCCAAAAGCTCATGAATTCGCCGTCCGGGGCGAAGCGGAACACGCCTATGTTTATGCTCTTCGCGATCGCGTATATCACGCCGTCCTTATCGACGATTATTTTGGTGACGTCGAACGGGGCGTTCGTGTTGTTCAGCGATTCGTCGGGCCGCCCGATGATTTTGACGATCTCGCCTTCCGGCGACGCGACGAGTATCCTCCTGCTTTCGGTGTCGGCTACAAATATCCTGCCTTCGCCGTCGACCGCGAAGCCCTGCGCCCCGGTAAACTTTAGCTGGCTTCCGTCCGCCGCGGTAAAGCCCTCGAAGACCCGGACCAGGTTGAAGTCGACGTCGGTTATCACTATCTTTCCGGCCGAACCGCCGTCGAGTATGTATACGAGGCCCTTCCCGTCGTAGTAGATATGCTGCAGGCTCACGAAATCCTCGTCGAGCCCGATCGAACCCGCGCTGAACGCGCGGCCCGGGACATAACCGACCGGCGTCGGGTTGGACTCGAGCATCGCGTTGTACTGGTACGTGTAATACGGGACGAACGAGGCCGCAAACGCGGGCGCCGCCAAGATGAGAACCATAGCCGCGGCGAAGACGGCGGCGAACGCGGCGCGGAAAGCTCGTGACTTAACGAAGACTTTAGATTCGCCCATCATTTGATACCCGAATAGGCCATCGTGGCCATGATGGAGCGCTGCGAATATATGAATATGACGAGGCTCGGCACCATTATCATGACCCCGGCCGCCGAAGCCGGGCCGGAAAACGCCGTTCCGCCCATGGCGATCTGGCCGATTACCGACGGAAGCGTACGCAGGTTTTCGGTGTAGACGCCCGTCCCGACCGCCGTCCATATGGTCGGGAACGCGTAGACGATCATCGTGAGTATCGCGGGCTTTATCATCGGCATCACTATCTTAAACAAGATCGTGTATTCGCTCGCGCCGTCTATCCTGGACGCCTCGATTATTTCGTCCTGCATCGTCCCGATGATGAACTGGCGTATCAGGAACACGTACATCGTCCCGGAAATCCACGGGATTATCAGCGCCCAGTAGGTGTCGACCATCCTAAGGCCGGATAGGATTATATATCGGAAGAAATCCATCGAATTGTTGCTAAATAGCAGCGTGCCGATGACGACCGCGGTCAGAAACTTCATCCCGGGGATTTTTCCTTTGGCGAGCGGATACGCGGCGAGGCACGAAAGCACGACCGCCATCGCGGTCCCCGCCACCGCCGTGAAGATCGAGTTGAACATGAACCTCGTCATCGGGACCATCCAGTTGTCGATGACCCGGAAGACGATCGAATAGTTGCGTCCCGTCGGGTTTATTACGTAAAACCTTGGCGGCCAGTAAAAAAATTCTTCTATGGGCTTGAAAGACTGTATGACGGTGAGATAAAAAGGAAAGAACATCATCGTCGAAATGATAAGCAAAAAAAGCAGTATCCCGACCGTGCCCGCCTTGGAGCGCGAAAGGCGGACCTCGCGGATCGTCCGGTAGTACGTGTATGCGATTCTGAATACGTTCCTGCGCTTTTTCATAGCGTGTTGAACCTTTTCAACATTTTTTTGGTAAGGCTCCAGGTGACTTGCATCATCGCGAAGAGCGCGAGCGAAATAGTCGCGGCGTACCCCATTTCGAAGCGGACGGTCCCCACTTCCATCATGTGGAGCCTAAGCGTCGTCGTCGAATACGCGATCGACGGGTTGCCGGTCATCGCGCTGTTGATATCCCCAACCGTGAACGCGCCCGCGATGCTTGTTACCGCGCTAAACATCAGCTGCGGCCAAAGCTGCGGCAGGGTGACGTAGTAGAGCTCCTGCATGCGGTTGCGCATCCCGTCTATTGCGGCGGCCTCGTAGTAGGACTTGTCCAGGTTTTGGAGCCCCGCGGTAAACGAGAGGAATCCCAGGCCGAAGCACGACCAAATCGAAACGATGAGCACGGTCATCATCGTGTAGTTCGCGTCGCCGAGCCAGTTGATCGGATCGGCCCGAAGCCCCGAGTTGATTAAAATCGAGTTTAATATCCCGTAGCTGTCCCCCGCGAAGACGAACTTCATTATATTCGTGAACGCCGCGACTCCGGCAAGCGACGGCAGGTACAGAAGTATGACGATGAACATGCGAAGCGGCCTGTTAAGCTCGCGGATAAGCCAGGCCAAAGTGAAGCTTAGGACTATCGAAGTCGGCCCCATAATCATTGCGAGGAAAAGCGTGTTCTTAAGGCTTATCAAGAACACTTCGTCGCGCAAAAACAACCTCGAAAAGTTTTCGAGCCCGATGAAGTTTGGGAACTGCAGGCTGTTGAAGTCGGTGAAGCTAAGCAGCACGCCGCCCGCGATCGGTATGAACGTGAACAGTATGTAAATGATGAAGAACGGCGCGAGCATCGAATACAGCGGGATCCACGTCTTAAGGATCTCCCTCCGCCGCGTCGCGCTCATCGGTTTTTTCGCCTCGCGCTTTTTATTCGTAGTTTTGCTCGAACTCACGCGTTTTCCTCTCGATTTCGTAATTTATGTCGCGGTTGTAGATCGCCAGCGCCCGCCTCGTCTCATAGGTCGAGTCCATCGCCGAGCGAAGCGCCGAAGTCAGCGACCTGCCGATCAGGTAGCTCCCCGGGACCAGCGGGACGCCGTGGACCCAGCCCCACTGTTCCTTAAGCACCGCCGCCTCGGCCGCGGTCCAGCCGATCATCTCAAACGCGGCGATCTGCGCGGGGTAGTGCCTCGCGGTAATTCCTATTATCGATTCGTTCTCCAGCCCGTAGGCGGCCTGCACCTCGGGAGAAGTCCACCACGAGACGAACTCGAAGGCTTCCTTCGCCACGCCGCGCGACTCAGTCAGCTTAAGCACGATCGCGCCGCTTCCGCTGGCGACGGTCGACCTGTCGATCGTCCCGTCCTCGCGTAGCCTACCGGGTATCGGCGCAATGTCCAGGAGCCCCGCAAGCTCCGGCGCGATTCCGTTTAGCACCGCGTAGGCGTTCTGGCCCCATATGACCATCGGCGCCTCGCCCGAACGCACGCGCGAATAAACGTCGAGCTGCTTGTCGAGCCCGTACTTCTTATATAGGTTGACCCATTCTTCGAAAGCCTCCATGGCTTCCTGCGAATCGAACATCGTCCTCGAATAGTCTTCGTTGAAGTACCTGCCTCCGCGCTGGAACAAGAATGTGTCGAAAAAGCTTATCCCTATCGAAATGGCGGGCGCCGCCGGATCGGTTTCCGGCATCGCGACGGTCAGGTTGTGGTTTTGGAGCGTCTTGATGATTTCGTAAAATTCGTCCCAAGTCTGCGGGACGGAAAGGCCCAGTTCCTCGAACACGTCCTTGCGGTAATAGAGGAGGCTGTAGTTGATCGTCTCGGGCATCGCGTAGACGGCGCCGCGGTAGGTGAACGGCACCCACGAGGCGGGGTAGCACCTGTCGCGTATTTCCTGGGTCAGCCCCCACTGCGTCAAGTCGGCGAGCGCGCCGCGTATAGCAAGGTTTATTATGTTTTCCGACGTCTGAAGCACCACGGCGTCCGGCGCGCGGCCCGCCATGATGGCCTGTATCAGCGGCTCGCCGGAACCTATCAAGTTAAGCGTGACGTTAATCCCCGTCTGCGGGGTGAACGTGTCCGTGATTAGCCTGCTCATGACCTGGCTTTGGTCGCGGCCCGCGGCGACCCAAACTTTAATCTGCTTTCCGCCGGATTCGTTTTCGCCGTAGTCGACGTCGCGGTAGCTTATCACGAACGAATAGTAAAGCCGCCTGAGCCCGAACCAGAAACGCGTGAAAAATCCCGGGTTCGATTTCACCTCGGGCATGTCCGCGGACTTGACGTAGCCCACGTCGACCTCCACTTCCTGGTCGTTGAACATCCATATGAGCGCGGCCATCGCGTCGAGCCTCGACTTGTACGACGACAAGTTTTCGGGGAGCAGGAACGGCGAGTATATGACCTTGTCCAGCAGCGAGATGAATTGTTCGAGATTTGCCGACTGCGAGCTTTGGATTCCCATCAGGTCGACGATCATATCCATTATTTCAGTCAGGTATTCGCGGCCCTGCGCGAGGTCGTCGAGCAGCGTCGGGATTTCCTTCTCAAGGTTATAGTCGCGGAACGAATCGGGGTTGACGGTGGTGACGCCGATTATCTTCCGGTAGATCGAGCTGAGCTCATAGACGGTTTTGTTAACCATCATGAGCAGGTCCTGCGCCGGGCCGGTCGTCGCCTCCATCGTTATTACGTCGCCCGATTTCAATCGAATGGGCAGCCCGTCGAACAGCGTATGGACATACCAGTTGCCGCTGTACGGGAAGACCACGCACTTGGCTTCTTCGAAGGGTATCTCGCCGTTGACGTATAAAACGCGGTACGACGAGAGGT
>WREB01000070.1 GCA_009779525.1 Defluviitaleaceae bacterium | reverse complement strand
CGCGGGCGTCCCGCTTCTTTTAGAAAAACCGCCCGGCTTAAACATTGCCGAAACCGACGCGCTTATTAGCGCGGCAAATAAAACCGGCGCAGCCTGCATGGTCGCGTTCAACCGCAGGCACATGCCCGTTTTTGTTAAGGCGAAAGAATTCGCCGGAAACGAAGTCTCCCATGTTTCGTACGACATGGTCAGGCGCGGCCGTTTCGAGAGTGACTTTATAATCACAGCGATCCACGCGGTGGATACGGCGCGTTGGTTTTGCGGCAGCCCGTTTTCGAGGGTAACGGTAAACTATAGCGAAATGCCCGAAAAGGGCGAATCGGTCTCGAATTTTTTCCTTTACTGCACATGCGAGAACGGCTGCGGCGCCGACATTAGGATTATCGTCAACTCGCAGGCGACGGGCGAAAAGGCGGTGCTTCACTCGCGCGAGCGCACCGTGCGCGCTTCGGTTCCGTTCGGCGACGCAAGAACGGGCACCGGAGGCCTTTTCGTGATGGAGGAAGGAAACCCCGTGATTGACATGGGCCGGAGCGAAATATGCGACGCGGCCGAGGATTTTATAACGAACGGTTTTTATAGGGAGACGGAAGTTTTTTTCGAGTGCCTCACGCAGGGCAAAAAACCGGCGGACGACTTGGAAAGCGCGAGGCAGAGCGTGATAGTATGCGACGCGTTGAGGCGCCGCGACGAATGGGTCCGCTTTTAATAGATAAAATCAACTGAAGACTTCAACGGCGGCCACCGTCCGCAATTTTTCGAAATCGATTCGTCCGCGGCCGTACGCTTCGATAAACCGGTCGTTGTATCTGTCGGTCTTTAAGTTAAACGATAGCGACCAAAGCGCCCAAAACAAATCGACGTGCCTGTCGCCGACTCCGCCGCATCCCACGTCGACGAAACCGCCGAAGCGCCAGCCGTCGAGGATTACGTTGGGCAGGCAATAGTCGCCGTGCAGGAGCGTGTCCGTTTCAAGCAGACGCCCGCGTGTCTCGACTACGCCCCAGGCTTCGCCTGCGTTCGCATAGCCCCAGTTGTCGGGAAAATGCTCCGTTTCGTAAAGGCCGTTTTCCATTCGATGCTTCGCCGAAGCAAGGTACCGCGAGGTATGGTCCGGGACGGGGCAGCCGGCGGCATCGGTTGAATGAAGCATAAGCAAATTATTGGCGAGCGCTTCACATAGGAGCTCGGGTTCCGAAAGATGCGTTTCGTCCGTGCAGTCGCGGCCCGCGATTTTTCTCGTGAGCATCCAATCGCGCTCGTCCGAGAAATAACCGACGACTTCGGCGGAAAGACCCTTCCCGTAAAAAAAGCGCGTCATTTCAGCCTCGCGGCTAAGCGCGCCTTTACTCGCCGACTTCAGGAAGTAACCTTCGTCCTTGTCGACGAAGTAAACGACCGCCTCCCGCGAGCAGCTTCTATCGGTTATTTTTGCTCCGCGTAAAATCAAGCGCAGCGCTTCGGGGCAGCCGATCGATTCGGGGCTTACTTTTTTATCGTTCATTTCAATACGCCGCCAAAATATTTTTTTCCGGCCGCGCCTTCAAAACGGCCGTTTCTTAAAATATCCCTTTGCCAGCCAGTTGTCGTACGGATAGTTTCCCTCCCCGACGTACCTTTTCATTATTATATGCTTGGCCGCGTAGAAGAAGACGACTGCCGAAATGTACGGGCGCCCCTTTTTTACGAGGTAAAACTTTTTGGCGGCCGCACGAAGCGACCGCTCGAATTTTACCTGCCTCGCCCCCGGCATGTTGTCCCACTTGTCGGCGAGCATCCTGAGGCCAAGCGAGCCGACGCGGTTTATCCCGCAGCGGATCAAAAAATCTTTTATATGTTTTTTCGCGCCCGCCGAACCGGCGCCCGTCGTCAAGACAAAAGCCTTTTTTTTGAACATCGCCGCTTCCGGCGAAACGGTGAGCGTCAAAAAGCCCAGATGGTCGAAAAGGGATTGCAACGATCCGGGAACCCCGCCGGCGCCGTAGTGCGGCGTGGCGAAAATCAAGGCGTCGGCCCCGAGCATCGCTTCGACGATCGGGTTCGAGTGCGCCGCGTTCGGGCATTTGTCGCGAAACCCGCTGAAGCAGAGCGTGCAGCCCGCGCAAAAGACCGGAAGGTCCTTCGGAAAAAAGAACTCGGTGATCTTTACGTCGTTGAATTTCTCGAGCTCGCTTAAAAAAATCTTTATAGCGTGGTATGTGTTCCTTTTTCGCGGGCTTCCGTGGAACACCACATATTTTTTCAAAGAAGTCCCTCCGCCTACGCTAATGATTAACGGATGCGTTCCGCGCGTTCATTTGAATTTTGTTTGGCAATTCCATTTTCATGTGCGGACGATTCTGCCGCGCCGAACATGATATTCCGTAAATTTTGGCGTGTAAAGGGCGCGGTTTTAACCCCGCATGTTTTTATTTACAAATTGCGCGGTTGCGTTTAGTATACGCGGGAACGCCGCAAATATAACCGAATATCGATAGCTAGTATACCGGGGGGGGCATGGCTATGAAAAATTTCAAGATCCGGACAAAGATCCTGTTGTCTTTCGGTCTGATGATTTTACTTATCTTCGCATTTTCCATCTTCGTGGAGCTTTCCAACCTGTCGATAAACGAAAGCGCGAAAAAAATGCGTTCCGAGGTGCAGATCCAAACGCTCGGGACGAGGCTCGTCGATTATTTTTCCCAGGTTAACGCCGGCGTCAACATCATAAACTTTTCGTTCGACGGCCAGGTGATCGACGACATCCTTGACGATATCGAAAGCTGCGCCAAAGTTATAGGCGAAATGGAAAACTACATCAACGAAAACGCGAGCCTTGCCTTTCTCAAGGGCGACGTCGACGCCGTCGCGGGCAACATAAGCGCGTGGGAAAAGAACATCAAGCAGATACTCGCGCTCAACGACGAACTGAACATATTGATAGACGACGCCAATAAAAACCAGCGGAAACTGACCGGCCTAAGCATGAACATATTCGACTATCAAATCGAACTCCTTACGGAGGAGGCTTCCCAAGAAATCGAGGATTCCGCGAGGCTCCGCCGGGTCAGCCGCATCGAGCAGGGCGTGGACATATCAAACAGGCTAAACCAAATCGGAAGCTCGTTCGAGGTTATGTTCAAATCGCTTGACATTTCGCGTATCGGCGAAAACATGGCGTTCTTCGACGAGACCGTCGAGGTGCTGACCGAGTTCCACGCGGGAAGCGCCTTGCAATACAACATAGACACCGCCGCGGCGATGCTTGACGCGCTCGGCGCCTACAGGAAGGACCTCGACGAGTTCGTCGTATGCATGGACAAGCGCGAAAGCCTGATGAATCAAGGCAAAAATTATAGCGGCGACGCGCTTTCATCGGTGACCGCGCTCGTCTCAAACATCGAGTCTTCCTCGCTTGAAAACGCCGACATCACCATCAGCAACGCGACGTCGGCGATGGTCGTCACGATAATCATAATACTAGTCGGGATAATCGCAGCCGTCTTGCTCGCTTTTTACCTATCCAACCTGATAAGCAAGCCCATCACTAAACTCGTCGAAATAGCGGGAAGCGTCGCCAGGGGCAAGCTCAACGTCAACATCGACACGACCGCCAAGGACGAGACGGGTCTGCTCGCAAAAAGTTTCGCCGACATGATCAAGGTGATTAACGCGCTGGCGACCGAAGCGAACGAGCTGGGCGAAAGCTTCAGGGAGGGCGACATCGAGGCCACGCTCGACGGAGCGCGTTTCGAAGGCTCGTATAAGGACATAACCGAAAGCATAAACAAAATAATCCAGGGAATAATCGGCGACGTGCTCGGGTTTATGGAATGCATCGGCAAATTCGGAACGGGCGACTTCGAAGCCGACGTCGCGCCCCTGCCCGGAAAAAAAGCCGTAATGAACGAAGCGGTCAACAACATGCGAGGCAACCTCACGTCGCTCTACAAGGACATCGCGTCGCTCGTGCAGGACGCCTCGAACGGAAATTTGTCAAGCCGAGTCGACGTCGCCAAATACAAGGGCGACTGGGCCAGCCTCATGAGCGAACTCAACAACCTGATGGAAGCCATAATCGCGCCGATCGACGAGGCGCGGACGGTGATGGAAAACGTCTCCGAAGGCATATTCGACTACAAGATGACGGGCGACTACAGGGGCGACTTCCTGACGATAAAGGAATCCATAAACAAAACCGTGACGAATATTTCGTCATATATCGAGGAGATATCCGAAACGCTTGGCGCGCTGGCAAGCGACGATTTCGACCGCGACATCACGCGCGAATACGTCGGCAAGTTTTCCGACATAAAGAACGCCCTGCTTAACATCATCGACAAGTTTAACACGGTGATTTCAAGCATTGCCTCCGCGTCCGAGCAAGTCGCCGCGGGCGCTAAAATAATTTCGGACAGCAGCATGACGCTCGCCACCGGCGCGACAGAACAGGCTTCGTCGGTCGAGGAGTTAAACGCCACGATCCACACGATCAACGAAAACACCGAGCAAAACGCGAACGACGCCAAGGACGCGAGCAGGCTCGCCGGCGACTTGAAATCGTACGCGGTAAAGGGCAACGAGGACATGGAAAAAATGCTCGGCTCGATGAACGGGATAAAGGAGTCTTCCGGCAGGATTTCGAAGATCATCAAGGTTATCGACGACATAGCGTTCCAAACGAACCTGCTCGCGCTTAACGCCGCCGTCGAAGCGGCCCGCGCGGGGGAGCACGGCAGGGGGTTCTCGGTCGTAGCGGGCGAAGTCAGGAGCTTAGCTGGCAAGACGCAGCTCTCGGCGAGGGAGACCGCCGAGCTGATCGAGGAAGCGATCGACCGGGTCAACGAAGGCACCGGCGTCGCTAACCAAACCGACGAGGCGTTGAAATCGATCGTGAAGGAAGCCGGCAGGGTCGCCGACATCATAGCGGGGATCTCGAAGTCGTCCGACGAGCAGGCGCTTGCGATTGGCGAGGTGATGACCGGAATCAACCAGATCACCGACGTCGTGCAAAACAATTCGGCCACCGCCGAAGAATCCGCATCCGCTTCGCAGGAACTGGCGAGCCAGTCGGACGTGCTCAAAGGCATGACCGCGGTCTTCAACCTGAAAAAATAAAACGCAGATTTTTTGCGGCGCCGTTTGCAACGGGCTTGCGCGTGTGGTAAATTTACGCCAATCGAACATATGGTTGGCTGACGGATGCAAATCAACAGGCTGCTTGACATCGTTTACGTCTTGCCGCGCAGGGACGCCGTAACCGCGAGGGAGCTGGCGGCGCTGCACGGACTTTCCGTTTTAAAGACGGACGACCCGAATAAAGCGTTGCAAAAATTTTCGGCGCTCTTCGGCAAGACGGCGCACGACTGGCTTTGCGTGGATTTTCGGATTGGGGTTGCAAAGACGGCGAATGCTTCGATCTTTTTAGGGCGGCGATCCTCGAACGCGGGGTCGCCGCATTTAATTATTACAGCTCCTACGGCGAGTACGCGTAAATCTTCAAGGTTAAAATTTTGTGGAAATATATGACGCGTTTTCGCCTTTTTACTTGATATATTCGAACGGCCGAAAAATTTTCGAAATTAACGAAAAAAACGGGGGATTGCGGGTGTACGAATTCCTTTCCAAAAACATCAAACCGGATCTTTCGGGAATATGCGCTTACTTAAAGGCGATTGTCGTCCCGCGCGCGCCGGAGGATTTCGTGTTCGCGGAAAAATTTACGCTAGGTCTTAGGCATACCGAACTGATCAAGGCGATCGATTCGTTCCGGTCGTTTTTGCTTTTTTTATACGACAGCATCGCGGCGGACAAAGAACGCTTTACGACGCCGAAAAGCTCCGGCTACGCGGCGGAGGCGCATATAGGCGTTTATTATCCGGTGATCGGCGAACTTGCGACGCTGCTTTTTTCGATCGGAAATTTCGGAAGGCTATCCGTATCGCCGCAAGCGTCGCTTACGGTCGAGCCGAAGGATCTGCGCAGGGCCGATACGGGCGCCGCAAAAATAAAGGAGGCGCGCAGGCTCGAGCTGATGGGTTTTTTGGCCGGGACGGGTTTTAGCTTCGAGCGCGAAGGCGGGGCGGATTCGGACGATCCGTTAAAAACCGCCTTAAGCGAAAAAAGCGCTTTAAAGATACGCTACAGGCGCGACGAATCCGTTATCGTCGGATTGAAGCTGATGGCGCTCTCCCAATCCAACATCAGGGACAAGCCGCGCGAATACGAAAGGGCGTTCATGCGCTGCGATTTTTATCCGTTATTAAGCCCCAAGCCTTCGCCGCAAACAATAACCGTCGGGGACTTCGCCGGGACGCTTCAAAAAGACGCGGCCAAATGGCTGCTTAAGCTCGACGGACGGCTTACCGACCGCGGCTGCAGGCTTGAGACAAACTTAAACAGGCAAAGGGGCAGCTGCTCCTTCGACTATGTCCTAAAGAAAAAAAAGCAAAGGATATTCCGCGCGCAGATAGGGATTTCGGGATTGGTCGTCCGAATGCTCCTAGCCGAAATGGCGGACCTCCCGCGTGTCGTCGCCGGGCTTCCGGACGATTTGCGGGAAGAATACGTTTTAAACGAAACCAGGGGCTGCGGCTTTTGCAAGTCGCCCGCGTGCGCGCACAGCGTCGAAATAAACGAAGGGGGG
>WREB01000069.1 GCA_009779525.1 Defluviitaleaceae bacterium | reverse complement strand
TTCGCGAACCACTGCGCGTCCGTCGGCGCGGTGGTCGTCAATACTTCGCATTCAAGTCCCGCGGCCCCGAGCCGCTCCTTTATAAATGGAACGAACGGAAGCATCCTGCCGCGCCCCGCCGCCGGGTTGACTATGATGCTAATCATTTGGGACCGCCCCGTTTCCTTTTATATATTCAATTTCGCCAAGCGAAACCCCTGCTTCGCCGGCGAGTCTCGCAAGGTCTTCGTGCTCCGGCTTTTGCTTTTTAACGCCGAATCCGCCGGCGACCTTCACCCTGACGGGTCCGAGGTTTGTTTCGGCGGTTGTTTCGCGTCTCTTCATTATATAACGTTTAGTTTCGCGGACCCGCACGCCGAGCGTCGAAGTGTGCTTGAAAATAAGCCGGGCGAACTTGTCGGATTCATCCTGCCGACAAAGACACTCGAGCGTTACGCCGGCGCGGCCCTTCTTCATTATCGCCGGAGTCACAGTCGCGTCGAGCGCGCCCGACTCGAGCAGCTTCTGTTGCGCGTACGCGACTCGCTCGGGAGTCATGTCGTCAAGCGCGCATTTAAGCTCCGCCACGGTTTCGACCGTTCCGCCGTCCGCAGCGTCCGCCGTTTGTTCGCATTCGCCGAAGAAGGCGCGGACGCAGTTGGCGCGGCAGAAGTCTTTTTTCCCCATCCCGTAGCCGATTTTTGCGACGGTCATTTGGGGCATCCGCGAAAATCCGCTCGCGAAATGCTTAAGCAGCGCGGCGCCAGTCGGGGTGCATAACTCACCCTCGACTTCGCCCGAATAAACCGGGACGCCGCGCAGCAGCAGCGCCGCGGCGGGTGAAGGCACCGGAAGAACGCCGTGCGCGCACCTGACATACCCATAGCCCGTCGCGACCGGCGAAGCGACGACGCGGTCGACTCCGAGCGAATCAAGCATTAAGCAAAACGCGGTTATGTCGCCGATCGCGTCGATCGATCCGACTTCATGAAAATGCACGTCCCCGACGGGTTCGCCGTGGACTTCCGCCTCGGCCAAGGCGATCGAAGAATAGATTTCCGAGGCGTTTCGCCTGGCTTGTTCGGGAATGTTCAGGCCGCCGATCACGTTTAGCACGTCGCCGAGCGACCGCGCGCTTTTCGTTTCTAATTGCGAAACATCACCTTCTTCGAGGCCCGATACCTCGACGATGAAGCGTGTGCCCTTGATTCCGTGTTTGACCGAAGGCTCGGAAAAAAAACGCGCTCCGCTTAAACCGATCGCATTTAGCGTTTCAATCATCGCGCTTTTATCGTCGAAGAGCTCGAGAAGCGCCGCGCAGAGCATGTCGCCCGAAGCGCCCATTCCGCATTCGAGGTAGAGCGTCTTCATATGTGGTTTATCATGCTAGCGAGGTAGCCCGCGCCGAAACCGTTGTCGATGTTGACGACGCTAACCCCGCTCGCGCACGAATTTAACATGCAAAGAAGCGCCGAAAGCCCGCCGAACGAGGCGCCGTAGCCGACGCTGGTCGGGACGCCTATCACCGGGCAGCCCACGAGCCCGCCTATGACGCTGGCGAGCGCCCCCTCCATTCCCGCGACCGCCACCACGACGCTTGATGCGGTCAGAGTTTCCGTATTTTTTAGCAGCCGGTGAAGCCCCGCGACCCCGACGTCGTATAACCGGACGACCCGGTTGCCGAGCGCCTCGGCGGTGATCGCCGCCTCTTCGGCCACCGGCATGTCGCAGGTCCCTCCGGTCGCGACGACGATTTCGCCCCTGCCGTCGGCTTCCGGGATCGGGCCGATTACCGCGACGCGCGATACGGCGTCGTAGCGCATGTTAAACTCAAGCGAAAGCGCTTCGGCGGATTCCTTAGAAAGACGCGTGACTAACACCGTCTCGGCGCCTTTATTTTTTAGCGCGCCGGCTATCCCGATGATTTGCCCGGGCGTCTTGCCCTCGCCGTAGATCACTTCGGCGGCGCCCTGGCGGATCGACCTGTGATGGTCGGGCTTGGCGTAGCCAAGGTCCTCGAACGGCTCGATTATAAGCCTTTCTAACGCGTCCTCGGGCGAAAGCGTTCCTTCCTTTATTTGGCGGAGCATTTCGAGATGTTTTCCCCTATTCATTTTCATCGTCCCTTCCGCGAAGGTCCAGCGCGACCGACGCAAAATACGGCGCGAACCCGTCTTGAATCTCGTCCCTTTTTTCGAGCAGCGCCCTCATTTGGCCGCGGGCCGCCTCAATTAACGCGAGGCCGTCCGCGCGGTATCTCACCCTGAAGCCGGAAAAGCCAAGCCTAAAAAGCAGACCTTCGGTTTCTTCGATTTTTCGTAAATGATCGGAAGTTATTTCGGTGTCCGTTTGGATTCGCGTCGCAAGGCACGAATAGGCGGGTTTGTCCGCCGTGGGAAGGCCCGCCCCGCGCGAAAGGGCGCGTATTTCGTTCTTGGCCAATCCGCAGGCCCTAAGCGGCGAGATCACGCCGAGTTCGTCAAGCGCCCTCATCCCGGGCCGGCTCGAAGCGTCGTCGGAGGCGTTGGTCCCGTCGGCGACGGCCCCGTATCCTTCAAGCGCCGAGCGTTTAATAACTTCGCCAAGAATCATCCGTTTGCAGTGATAGCAGCGGTCACGCCCGTTTGACGCGACCTGCGGAACGCCTAAGATTTCGAGCTCGATTATTAGCAATTCGGTTTTTAGCCATTCGCAGAACGAGACCGCGTCTTCAAGCTCGAATTGCGGCTGGAACCGCGTCTTGACGAAATACGGCTTTATATCCGCGCCGCGCGTAACCCCGGCGTAAAGCAGGTAGGACGAATCCGCGCCGCCCGAATAGCAAAGCGCCAGTTTCGGGTTTTTATCGAAAAAATTATCCAGCATCGCGTTTCCCATGTCAAACGACCTTCCTTTTATAAGAGGCGCGGCGTCAAAGCCCGCATTCGCGAAGCAGCGTTTCGTCGCCGAGTATCAAGTCGGCCGCGCCGTCCGCGAACAAACCGCCTTCCTTGATCAAAACGACCCGGTCGCAGACCGCGCGCACGAACGCGTAGTCGTGCGTCGCGACGATCAGCGTCTGTGAAAGCCCCTTTAAAATCTCGGCGAGATTTCTTGCGCCGCGCGGATCCAAAAACGCGGTTGGTTCGTCGAGCAAAAGCACCTTGGGATTTGTCACGAGAAGCCCCGCTAGCGCCGCGAGCCTTTTTTCGCCGCCGGAAAGCCGCGTCACGCTTCGGCCGCTCAAGTGGGCGATGCCGAGCATTGAAAGCGTTTCAAAAACCCTGGCGCAAATATCGGCTTCCGACAGATCGCCGCCGCTTCGAAGGCCGAACGCCGCGTCGTCATAAACGGTCGGCATGAAAAGCTGGTCGTCCGGGTTTTGGAAAAGCAGCCCCGTTTTGGCAAAGAAGTCGCGCCGGTTTTTTTTGCCTTGCGTAAGCCCGTCGATTGAAACCGTTCCGGTATCGGATTGCAAGACGCCCGTCGCGGCAAGCAAAAGCGTAGTCTTGCCCGCGCCGTTCGCTCCGATGACGGCGACCCTTCCGCCTTCGCCGACCTTAAGCGTAAAATCGCTGAGCGCGGCCGCGCCCTCGAAGCTTACCGTAAGGCCTTCAATCAAAAAAATAAAGCAACCCCCGCAGTTTTGCTTATTTTTACGGCAAAACCCGAATCAAAACTAAAACCGCCGCGCTAACCGCTAAAAAAAGCGCGTCCGACGGGCGCATCTTTTTTAACGCGGCCCCCGTGGCGACGCCGTCGTAGCCGCGGCATACCATCGCCTGGTAAACGCGCGAAGCGCGTTCGCCGCTCCTAATCAGCCATAGGCCTAAGAGCGTCCCGGAATGGCGAAGCCCGACCGCGTTTTTGCCCCGGCGACGAATAGTATACGCAGTTTTTATCGTTGAAGCCTCCGACGCGAGCGTCCCTGCGTACCTGTACGAAAATTCGATCGTCTGGCACATAATTTTCGGCAAGCCGAACGCGGATAAACGCCGCGTCAATTCGTGGATTGGCGTCGCGTCGGATAAAAGCAGCGCCGCCCACACGCAAAGCGCCGCCTTAATTATTATCGCCATATAATAAACTAATCCGTCCGTCACCTGCACGCCAAGCAAAACGAAGACTGCCCGCCGGTCCGCGTACAGCCTGAACGCCCCGGCCGCAAGCGTAAACGGCAGGACGAACGCGATCCTCTTTAACAAATTTAAAACGCGCGCGCCGGAAAGCGCCGTGACGAAAACCGGGTAAATTAAAAAGGGAAATAACCCCGTCACCGAATCAAGCGGCGAAGCGCCGGCCTTCCCGACCGGCACGGAAACGACGAGAACAATAAAAACAAGCGCGGCGGCAAGCTTCGCGCCCGCGTGCAGGCCGTGATAGGGCGAAGACGCCGCTTCGCCGCCGTCAACAAAACCAGTCGCGCCGATTATTTTGCTAAGCGGATTTTTCAATTCGCGAAGCTTTCGACTTCCGAAGGACATATCCAAAAATCCCCGCCGCTATAGTAAGCGCGGCGCCGCCTATGACGACGGCTATCGGCCCCGAAAGGCGCGAGCCGCCCGGCAGCTCGTAATCGGGCATGAAACTTAACGCTTCCGTTAATTTTTCCGAGGCGGAGTGCGCGGCGCTTCCCTCCGGCGGTTCCGGTTCGGTTTCACCGATCGCGCCCAACAACGACCATTCCAAGCCGTCCGGCCTTTGAGACGCGACAAACGTTAACCCGCCGAACGCGACGAATATCACTATCAGCGCGATAATCCGCGCCCATATGCCAAGCCTGCGCGGCGTCTTGCCGCCGCTTACGCCCGCGAGCAGGTCCGGCTTCGTTTTATAAACGAAGCAAAGGAGCCCCGCGGTGACCGCGCCTTCAAACAGGCCTATCGCAAGGTGGATCGGCTGCATCAGCGCGGCAAACCCCAAAAGCGGAAGCCCCGCGACGCCGGAAGCATACGTTTGAAGCACGACGGCGAACGAACCCGCCTGCAGGCCGATAACCGAGGCGAAAAAGGAAGCCGCCGCAATTTTTTTTACGCTTGGCCCGCGCCTTACAATCGGCGCGAAAACGAACGAGTACGCCGCCCAGCACGCGAGGACGCCGAGGTTCATTAAGTTGCAACCGTAGGCGAGAAGCCCCCCGTCCGCGAAAAAGAGGCATTGCAAAAGCAGTACCGAGGCGAGCGTCAAAAAAGCGCGGTGTGGGCCGAGAAGCGCCGCGAGCAGCACTCCGCCCGTCAGGTGCCCGCTGGCCCCGGTCCCTGGAATCGCGACGTTTATCATTTGAGCCGCGAAAACGAACGCGCCGGAGACCCCCATCATCGGTATCATCCGGTCGACTCCAAGCGAACCGGCGTCGCCCGAAAGTTTTGGTTGATTGTTTATTTTGCGCGCGGCGATAAAGACAGCGGCGCCGCTTGCCGCGAACATCATTCCGCCGACCGCTGGGGATAATAGGGCGTCCGACATGTGCATTTGAAAACCGCCTTAAAAAAATTAGCCGCGTCGGCCCGCTCCGTGCGGAATGCCTTCGTGGCTCCGGCTACGATATAGTTTTTTTAAAGCGCTGTCAACCGTTCGGGTTTTTGCGCCAGACTATGCTTAGGGCGGCTTTGTTGCAACGGAAGGCGGCATCAATTATACTTCGGGCGGCGCTTCGCGCGCGTTCGGGGGTAATAATGGTAAGCTTTGGCAACGATTGGGACGCGCTTCTGGCGGACGAGTTTAAGAAGGATTATTACCTGCGCCTCCGCGAATTCTTAAAAACCGAATACCGCGACAAGATAATCTATCCGCTTGTCAACGACATATTCAACGCGCTCAGGTACACGCCGTACGGAAGCGTAAAAGCCGTGATAGTCGGCCAGGACCCGTACATCAAGGCGGGCGAGGCGCATGGGCTCGCGTTTTCCGTCCTGCCGAACGCCGCGGCGCCGCCTTCTTTATGCAACATTCTAAAAGAGCTTTACGACGACGTGGGCATCAGCGAGCCCGAGGACGGTTGCCTGATCAACTGGGCGAAGCGGGGCGTGCTGCTTTTAAACGCGGTGCTGACGGTCGAGCGCGGCAAGAGCCGCTCGCACGCGGGCAAGGGTTGGGAGACGTTCACCGACAGAGTGCTTGATTTGCTTAACGAAAGGGAAACCGCCGTCGTTTTCATGCTTTGGGGCCGCGACGCGCAGGCGAAGGGCGCGCGCATAAACAACCCGCGCCACTTGATTTTAACCGCGGCGCACCCGAGTCCGCTCGCCGGCGGCAGGTTCGGCGGCTGCGGCCATTTTTCCCGCGCCAACCACTTCCTCGCGCTAAACGGAATTTCGCCGATCGACTGGAACTTAGGCGCCAAATGATCGACGTCGCGCTCGTCGGGACCGGCGGAATGATGCCGCTTCCCAACCGCTTCCTCGCTTCGATGCAAACGCGAATCGACGGTCGGCTCTTTTTGTTCGACTGCGGCGAGGGGACGCAGGTTTCGCTCAAGCTTTTGGGCTGGGGCTTTAAAAACATCGACGCGATACTTTTCACGCACTATCACGCGGACCATATCTCGGGGCTCCCGGGGCTGCTGCTCGCGATCGGGAACGCGGGGCGCGAGGAGGCGCTTAGGCTTTACGGGCCGCCGGGGCTCGAGTATGTAGTCAAAAGCCTTTGCGTGATCGCTCCGGACCTTCCGTTCGAAATCGTTTA
>WREB01000068.1 GCA_009779525.1 Defluviitaleaceae bacterium | reverse complement strand
CCAACGATTTTAATATCGCGTTTACGTGCCCGAACGATTCGGCTGCGATGACGGCGGCCTCGGTTATCGAAAGCGGCGGGCCGATTACTTCCAGGCTGACCGGCCCTTCGTAGCCGGATTCGACGAGGACCTTGAAATATCCGTGAAGGTCGATGTCGCCGCGGCCGCACGCCTGCATCGCGGGAAGCCCCGGCGACGCCTCGCGCCCCTTGCAATCGCGGAAGTGTATGTGCCTCACCCGCCCGACGACCTGCGAAAGCGCCACCGCGGGTTCTTCGCCCGCGCGCCATATGTGCGAGGGATCCATGTTGACACCGAACGAATCGAGTTTGATCGCCTCCATCATGCGAAGCGTCGTCGGCGTGCTGTATACCGAATTGCCGACGTGCGCCTTGCAGCACAGCGTGACTCCGTACTTCGCGGCAAGCTCCGCGCGGTCGTAAAGCGCCTCGAGGCTTTCCTTAAGCGAATCCTCGTCGTCGCTTTTGCCGCCCGGCCCGACGTTTACGACTTGAATCCCAAGCTCCGCGCACGCCTCGAACGCGAGAAGCAGCCGCTCGCGGTCAAGCGAGGCGACTTCCGTCGAAAGAAGCGATAGCCCCGTCTCGTCCGCCGCGTCCTTTATCAACTGCTTGCAATCGTTGAAACCATCGAGGTCGAGGTGCTCGCACATACCCTTGATCGCGGAAACTTCCACCCCGTCGTAGCCCGCGAGCTTTATCGCGCGCGCCGCCTCGGCGAAGCTAAACGCCTTGAACAATACGCTGTTTACCCCAAGCTTGAACATCCCTGATCCCCTTTCGTCATTTGGCAAGGCTACGGTTCGCTTATGCCGCTATGTATTATATAATGCAACCGTAAAACGCGCATTCAAAAATTGAAAGGGGAACCCAAATGCCAAAGAAGCCGCCGAACATACTGTTCTTCGGTATCGACAGCCTCAGGCGCGACCACATGAGCCACTACGGCTACGGCCGTCTGACCACGCCGCACATAACCAAATACGCCGAGGGCGGCGTCACCTTCGAAAACTGCTTCAGCGCGCACATACCGACTTCGTCCGGCTATTCCAACATGCTTACCGGGCGCGACTGCTTCGGCACCGGCGTCGTCGCGCTCAGGCACGTCGGGCAGATAGCCGAAGGCGTCCCGACTCTCGCCGAAATACTTCGAGATCACGGCTACGTATCGACGAGCGTCGGCTACGAGGGCAACCCGGGAAGCCGCGGGTTCGACAAATATTTGCACTTCCAAAGCTGGTTCGCCGAGACGCCCGACGGCAGGATCCCAAAGGCGATGAACCTGAACCAAACCGCGATTCCGGAGCTCGAGCGGCTATCGAAAGGTAAGAAGCCGTTCTTCTTATTTTTGCGCCACATGGAGCCGCACTCGCCGTACCTCGCGCCCGAACCGTTCCAAAGCATGTTTTTCCAGGGCGACGCGTTCGACAAAAACGACGACAGGATGAAAAAAGTCTACGACTTCAAGCCGTTCGGCGATTTCATCAAGTCCTGGACGCCGGAAGGCTGCACCAATCCCGATTACGTGATCGCGCAGTACGACGCCGAGATCGCGTACATGGACGCGTGCATCGCGCATATTTTGGAAAAGCTGTCGCAGCTCGGCCTTGAGGAAAACACGCTCGTCGTTTTCGCCTCGGACCACGGCGAGACGCTCTACGACCACGACTGCCATTTCGACCACCACGGCCTGTACGACCCGACGCTCGTCGTCCCGCTGATATTCAAATGGAAGGGGAAGCTTCCGGGCGGAATTCGCCGCGCCGACACCTGCCAGCTTAAAGACGTCACCCCGACGATACTAGACGTCATCGGGCTTGACACCGGAACGCCGTTTGACGGGCGGAGCCTCTATCCGCTTGTAAAAGGCGAGCCGCGCGACGCCGAGCCCGAAATTTATATAACCGAATGCACCTGGATGCGCAAGCACGGCTGGCGCACCCCCGAATGGAAGCTGATACGCGCGCTTGAGCCGGATTTCCACTTCAAGCCGGAAATCGAGCTTTACAACCTGATAAAGGACCCGGGCGAAAATTTCAACGCCGCGGACGAAAACCCCGAAATAGTTGAGGCGCTCACCAAGCGGATGAACGCGCACATAAAGAAGCGCGAAAAAGAGACCGGGCGGCCCAACCCCATGTACACGAACGTCAACTGGCACGGCGGCACGTGCGGCGCCTTCAAGACAAGCAAGCAGGCCTACGAGACGATGTACATCGGAAGCATAAACACCGCGATGCAGCTGCAGCAGAAGGACAAGAAGGCGTAGGCGAAATGAAGGTTTGCGTAATCGGGCTCGGCCCGATCGGCCGCCTGCACGCGAAAATCTACCGCGAGATCGCGGAGGTCGAATTGGCCGGCGTCTGCGACAGAATCGCGGAACGCGCCGCGGAGGCCGGTAAGCTGTGCGGCGTTCCTTATTTTGCGGACGCGCCGGATATGCTTCGCGAAATAAAGCCCGATTTGGTTTCGGTCGCGACCGGCGGCTACGAGTATTCGTCCGACCATTATCTTCCTACTATCCAAGCGCTTGAGGCCGGCTGCCACGTGCTCACCGAGAAGCCGATAAGCGACAAAATTGAGGACGGGCAGGCGATGGTCGACGCCGCGAGGCGGCACGGGCGATGCTTCGCCGTAAATCTAAACCACCGCTTCACGCCGGCCGCGCGCGCCGCAAAGGCGTGGCAGGACGAGGGCGCGATCGGGAGCCTGCTGTTTTGCAACATGGCGCTTTGGATCGGGCGGTTCGAAGAGTTTGACTCGCCGTATTTCCACCTTAAGGCGCTTAACCCGCACAGCGTCGACATCATGCGCTACTTTTGCGGGCCCATCGAGGCGGTGCACTGCTTCGCCGCCAAGGCGTCGGGCCGAAACATTTGGTCGACAGCCTCCGTAAACATGAAATTTGTGAACGGCGCCGTCGGACACCTGACCTCGAGCTACGACATCGAGCGCGGCCACCCTATGGAGCGCTGCGAAGTTGCGGGCACGAACGGAAGGCTCGTGTTCGAGGACATGTGGCGCGAGGCGACGCTTTATCCCGCGGGCAATCCGCAGAAACGCGTCTACACCAATCCCGTCTTCGGGGGCTTCGAAGGGTTTGACGACACCTTCAGAGACCGTATAAAAACGTTCGTGCGCGAAATCCAAGGCGGAACCGCGCCCGAGGATATCGACGGAAGCGGCGAGCAGGGGCTCGAGGCGCAAAAGGTTATCCACGCCGCGATCAGCTCGCTTGAAACGGGGCGCGCCGTTTACTTGGACGAAATGTTCCCGAAACGAAAAAAAGCATGAACCTGCTTCTGATAAACGCGGACCAGCTCCGCCACGACTGCGTCGGCTACGCCGGGCTCAGGCCCGTCCTGACGCCAAACCTTGACCGGCTCGCTTCGGAGGGCGTCGCGTACACGCGCGCCTTCACGCCGATTCCGGTCTGCGCTCCGGCGAGGCAGGCGCTTTTATGCGGGAGGCATCCGGATTCGTTCGGGGCGCAGTGGAACTACGACTTCATCCCGACGCCGACGGTCGATCCCAAATGGTGCTGGACGCAAAGACTCGCGGAAAGGGGCTATCAAAACGCCTACTTCGGGCGCTTCCACGTCTCAGCCGATTTAAAACCCGATGCGTTCGGTTACACAAAATGGGTAAGCTGGGAAGCCCAAAAACAGATGAACCGTGAAAAATACCCGGGGCTCTACCGCGAGGGCGGCGTCTATTCGCCCGAAAGCGAGGCGCTCCAGACAAAATGGCTTGGCATAACTTCCCCCGTGCCGCTTGAGGATACCAGTACGCACTGGATGGCGGCGCGCGCGGCCGAAACCATAAAAGAATACGCCGCGTCGGGCGCGCCCTGGCACATCTGGGTCGACTACGAGGAGCCGCACCTGCCGTGCCGCCCTTCGGAACCGTTCGCCTCGATGTACGACCCGGCGGAAATCGCGCCGTGGGACGGATTCGGCGACTTATTTTTAGACAAGCCCTATTGCCACAGACAGCAGAGCGTCAACTGGGGGCTGGAGCATACGGGCTGGGAGGACTTAGCCCCGATGGTCGCAAGGTACTTCGCGACGATAAGCCAGCTTGACGACGCCATAGGCGTCATACTCGGCGCGCTTGAAACAAGCGGACAGAAAGACGATACGGCGGTCGTCTTCACTTCCGACCACGGAGACATGTGCGGGAGCCACCAGACGCTCGACAAGCACTACGTCATGTACGACGACATCACGCGGGTGCCGCTTATCGCAAGGTTCCCGGGCGCTTCTCCCCGTGTGTCGGACGCGTTTGTAAGCAACTGCCTGGACGTCCCCGCTTCGATAAACGAATGGTTCGGGCTTGGCGTAGATTCTGCCGCCCACGGGAGGCCGCTTCCGTTAAAATCGCGCGACGAAGCCGGAGGCCGCGAACACATCGTATCGACTTCAAACGGCCAGCAGTTCGGGCTTTACACGACGCGAATGATACGCGGCGACCGCTACAAGTACGTCTGGAACCTGACGGATGTCGACGAGTTTTACGATCTCAAGCGCGATCCCGGCGAAAAGACGAACCTGATAAACGACGCCGAAGCCGCCGGACTCGTTTCCGAGATGCGAAATAAGTTACACGAATCGTTGTTAAGGCAGGGCGACCGTTTCGCCGGGAACGAATGGATGAGACGGCAGCTGCTCGAAGGGAGAAAGGTTTGATGGGCGTAAACGTAGGAATACTCGGCTTCGCGCACGGGCACGTAATGGCGTTCGGGGGCGAATGGGCGAAGGATAAGTCGATGGGCGTCACCATTACCAAGGGTTGGGACCGCGACTTCGCGCGCGCCGAAAGCGGAGCGAAAACGCTCGGTGCGGCGCCGGTAAATTCCATCGAAGAAATTTTAGGCGACAGGCAAATAGGCGCGGTCGTGATCGCGTCGGAAACCAAGTACCACGCGGAGCTCGCGGAGCTTGCGGCAGCGGCCGGCAAGGCGATTATCATGTACAAGCCGATCGCGCTAACGATGAACGAAGCCGACAGAGTCGTCGCGGCGGTGGCGAAGCATGGCGTACCGTTCACGCTGGGCTACCAGATGCGCGTTGATCCGCAAAACCTGAAGATAAAGCAGCTTGCCGACGAAAAAGTCTTGGGCAAGCTAAGCGCCTACCGCCGGAGGCACGCGCTTGCGACGCATTCGTGGCCCGGCTTCGAGGACACTTGGCACGTTTCCCCCGAAATGAACCGCGACATCTTCGCGGACGATTCGTCGCACCCGATCGACATGCTCAACTGGATTTTCGGGCTCCCCGAAACGGTGAGCGCCGAATTTTCAACCGTGCAAAACCCAAAAGTCGTAAACGACACGGGCGTCGCGCTTTTTAAGTATCCGAGCGGGATGATCGCGGAGATCAGCTGCTACTTCGCGTGCTGCGTTTCGGAGCCGACGACTGAAGTATACGGCGAAAAGGGCACGATACTCCAATACTACGGCGACGGGCCGGGCACGAGGCTGCCACGCGCGGCGGGCCAGGCCGGCCTAAAGTGGTTTATCGAGGGCGATACTGACTGGACGGATTCTAAAATCGAAAGCCCCAAGAGCCACGGCGAACGCCTCGTCGCGCAGGCAAGGCCCTTCGCGGAGTTCCTGCAGGGCAAGCGCCCGCCGATCTGCTCCGCCGAAGAAGGCCGCGACTCGCTGCGGATGGTCCTCGCGTGCTACGTCTCGGCGCGAAACGGCAGGCGCGTCGGGCTTGACGACCCGGAAATCTACGGGGTATAAAAAAGACCACGCAGGCTTATTTGATTTTTATACGGCGCACGAAGTGGGTAAAAAATATGAATGAACAAACAATTCAAAACATCATGACGGAAGCGGTCGAAGTATCACGCAAAACTTTCGGAGCCGCATTGAGACAAGTTTGGTTGTTTGGTTCTTATGCCAGAAAAGAAGCTAACAATGATTCTGACGTTGATTTTTTAGTGGTTTTGTCCGAGCCCGTTGAAGCGTGGAAATATATATGCACGGTCTACAACGATTTTACAGTGGAAATCATAAAACGCTACGGTGAACTTCCCTCCGTTTTTATTGCCAACGAAGTTGATTTTATCGAGGAACCAACGCAATTGTATCGAAACGTAAAAAAAGAAGGGCTGCTTGTTTATGGGAATTAAGGCGGTTTCCGGTCATATGAAAAAAGCGCATAGCAACTTGGAAAGCGCGCAAATGCTTTTTGAGAACGGCATGCATGACGGCGCGGTTTCGTCGTCATATTATGCCGTTTTTCATGCAGTAAGCGCATTGCTGGCAAGCAAGGGCATGGAGTTTAGCAAACACAAGACGGTCATAAACAAATTTAACGAAGAATTCATTTACCCGGGAGTTATCAGCGAAGTCAGCTTTCGCTCGTTAACCGCATTATTCAGGCTAAGAATGGATTGCGAATACGACCCGATTTCCTTCATTGGCGAAGAAGGCGCAAAGGAAGCGATAAAATTAGCGCAGGCAGGCGTAAACGAGATTTACGATTATTGTCTTAAAAACAATATTATCTTCTAATCAAATCAATCGATTTAAACGGTTTGTATTGTTTTTCAAGCCGCGCCGCCTTGCGGCGTTTTTTTTCGCAGCTGCGAGACGATGATCCCGGCGAAAATTATCGCGCAGCCCGCGT
>WREB01000067.1 GCA_009779525.1 Defluviitaleaceae bacterium | reverse complement strand
GCGGCAGCCAGTATACCTCTAAAGAGTTCATCATGACACTAGTACAGTACGGCGTAACCCAAAGCTTCTCGTGGGTAGGCATGCCGGGAGACAACGCGTGGTCGGAGAGCTTCTTCGCCACGCTGAAGAAGGAATGCATCCATTTCCGGCATTTCGCCACGCGGGAAGCCATGAATCGGTTCATTGTTGAATTCGAACAGTGTGGAGGTTTTTTTGACACCTTTGATGAATCGCCTTGGTATGCAAATAGATTCGGTTATTGTGATTGAATGCTCCGTTGCTTTGGTATTCAAATACGGGAGCATCATATCATAAATAATCATAAATCTGAGCCTGCGAAATTGGAAACATCCAGTTTCGCAGGCTTTTTTTTGCTTCATAAATTCATATAGACAATTTTCTATGTGAGCTGTATAATGTTCATATCAAAAAAATGATACGAGGTGGCGTTTGGACAACCACATAGACAAAACGCGGGTTTTCAAAGCCTTTTGCGATGAACATCGCTTGATGATTTTGGAAATGCTGCGGGGCGGCGAAAAATGCGCTTGCGTGTTGCTCGACAAACTCGCGATTACGCAGCCGACATTATCGCACCATATGAAAATATTGGTGGACAGCGGCATCGTCGCTGCCCGTAAAGAAAGTAAGTGGACGCATTATTCAATAAACGCGGAAGGATGCGAAGTAGCTGCGGTGTTATTAAAAAAATTGACTACGATCCTTGAATCGAAATGCGAGGGGTGCTGTACATGAATGATAAAAATTATTGTTTGCAAAATGAAAAATGCGATACGGGCAATACGGGGGACATTCCGGTAATTTCGACAACATTGTCAATGAACGATTACCTTGGCGCCTTTAAAGCGCGTTGGGGTTTTGGCCGCATGGATTATACCGTCAAACCGGGTCTATATGCCGTTGGCAAGCCTGACAACGAATCGCCGGTATTGGTCAGCGCTAATTATAAGCTGACGTTTGACACGGTGCGAAAAAACCTCGCAGGCGTGAACTGCTGGCTACTGATACTTGACACGAAAGGCGTCAACGTATGGTGCGCGGCGGGAAAAGGCACATTCGGCACAGATGAACTGGTGCATCGCATAGAAAAGTCGGAATTGTCAAAATACGTTTCTCATAAAAAACTTATCCTGCCGCAACTTGGCGCGACGGGCGTCGCTGCCCATGAAGTAAAGAGCCGTTCGGGATATAACGTAGAATACGGCCCGATTCGGGCAGAGGATATAAAAGAATACATTCATGCGGGTTATAAAGCCACTAAGGAAATGCGGACGGTTAATTTTACAATGTGGGATCGTGTAGTATTGACGCCTGTGGAATTGGTTCCGGCATTAAAGATTTCATTGCCGATTATGGGCGTCATGCTTTTGGCTAATAAATTTATACAAAAACCGTTCGATACAACCGATTTTGCCGCATACGCAGGAGCGATTTTAAGCGGATCGGTAATAACGCCCACCCTTCTGCCGTATATACCCGGCAAGGCATTCGCGTTGAAAGGTTGGATTGCGGGTTTGGGTATTACTGCACTGATAACCGGATTAACCGGCAAAAAAAAGAAACGAAACCCATTGTTGGCGGTAGGGCATCTATTGTTATTCCCCGCTTTATCCTCATACCTCGCCATTAACTTCACAGGCGCGTCGACTTATACATCGCCGTCCGGCGTGAACAAGGAAATGAAGAAGGCATTGCCGTACATCGTCGGAACAACGTTGATTGGCGGGGCTTTGACGCTCGGAGTTCATTTAATAAACGGGAGGAAAAAGAAATGAAGCATAGATACATAAAAAATGTTGCGACATTAAAATATTATTCTGATAAATGTGTCGGTTGCGGCCGATGTGCGGATGTTTGCCCGCATGGCGTGTTTGAAATAAATAATGCGAAAGCACGGATTACCGATAAAAATTATTGCATGGAGTGCGGTGCCTGCGTTCATAATTGCTCTGTTAAGGCGATTGAAGTGAACGCTGGCGTCGGGTGCGCGGCGGCGATCATATACGGTTGGTTTGCCGGCAAAGAACCTACATGCGGCTGCTCAAATAAAAAAAACGCAGCAAAATGTTGTTAGAGGCTCAGCTATGAAGAGAGCGATGGTAGAACCCAAGGCATGTAAAAAATGTGATGTCTGCGAAGTGGATGCGAAGTGTCCGCAAAAAGCGGTTATATTGGAAGATAAAAACAACATACCGTGGATTGATTTTTACAAATGCCGCGGTTGCATGAAATGTAAATTATATTGCAAACAAGGTTCGGTTTTTGAAGAAACAAAGCCATGCGACGGTAGGTTTTCGCCGAGTTGGTAGGGAGGTATCCGCTAATGAATTGTCCCATCGTAAACAGATTTGTCTTCCATAAAACAACATGTCCGAATCATAAAAATGCTGTTTTGTGTAATTAAAAACCGGAATTTGGTCGAATGAATCCGTCGCCGGTATAACAATACGCTGTCGAAATGAAGGGTAACATCAACCAAAAGGATTACGAAGCCGAAGTAACCGCCATCAAAACGGAACTGATGAATATACGCGACACGGATAAATACGTGGCTTTACATGCCAACCCTTATATACCTCATGTATTGGTTGATAACACAACCAAGGATATGCCGGTTTGATTGATTTTGGCGACGTTTTTATCGGACATCCAATTATCGGAATGTGGTGTTGGAATTTGGTGAGCCGTAAAAACTCATGAAAGGGTATACATCGGAAAAATCGGTCAGTTCCGCATTCGTGACAATCTTTGAAACAGCTAACCGCATTTTCAATTTGGTTTCGAATATGTTAAAATGACGGTTACACTACCTAACGAAAAACGGTTATTACGGAAAAGTATACCCTTCATAAAAATGCAACCGCTCTATCGAAGATAAGTTTTTTATTAATTTATATCAAAAGAGCAATTGTAAAAAAATCCCTTCCTTAAGCGGATCACCCGGCCCCGGGGGAGTTTTGCGCGCCGAAAAAAAACGGCGCATACATTATTCTGCCCATGAGTATTTCGGCAAAATCGGCGCCGTTAATTTTCAGGTAGGTTTCAGGAAGCCCGCGGATAATGTGAACGTAATCCGCGGATAAATGCGTTAAAATTTCGTTTCCGCAAAACGATGCGGCATGGGAGGAAAAAAATGGGAAAAAAAGGCGCGGCGCTGTTGGTCGTCGTCGCGGCGCTGCTGTCCGGCGCGGCCGGGTTCGGCGGGACGTACGCCGCGAACGCGTTTTTCGGCGGCGCCAAGGCGGCGACTGACGGAACGGGTTTTTACGCACCCGCGAACGAAGGCGAAATAGACTACGACTCGCTTAACGCTTATTTGAGCGAATATCTTTCGTCGACGACCTCCGGCGGAAACCCGTCGGGCGACATAACGTTAATCGGCGCCGGTGGCGCCTTGCCGGCGCGCGAATTGTCGATCGCCGAAATCGCGGCGCTAGCCTCCGACAGCGTCGTCGAGATTTACACCGAATCGGTCGTAAGCAGCGGCAGGATGAGGCAGTTCGTCACCGAAGGCGCCGGAAGCGGCGTGATAATCTCGGCGGACGGCTATATCGTCACCAACAACCACGTCGTCGGCGACTCGAGAAAAATCACGGTCCGGCTAAAAAACGGCGAAGATTACGAAGCGGAGCTTATCGGGCGCGACGGCAAGACCGACCTCGCCGTCGTTAAAATTGTGGCGTCGGGTCTTAGGCCCGCGGTATACGGCGACTCGGATTCGCTTGTCGCCGGCGAAGGGGCCGTCGCGATCGGCAATCCCCTCGGCAAGCTCGGCGGCTCGATCACCGAGGGAATTATTTCGGCGCTCGGCAGAAGCATTGAAATCGACGGCCACATGATGACCCTGCTTCAGACTTCGGCGGCGGTAAATCCCGGCAATTCGGGCGGGGGGCTCTTCAACGGCCGGGGAGAATTGATCGGAATCGTAAACGCCAAGTCAAGCGGCTCGGACATCGAGGGGATCGGTTTCGCGATACCGATAAACATCGCCAAGGAGATCGCAGACGACTTGATCAAATACGGCTTCGTTCCGGGAAGGATCGACGCGGGCGCGACGTTCATCGACGTGACGGACGCGTGGACCGCGATGATGTACCGCCTTCAGTCAACGGGCGTTTACGTCTCGCAGGCGGACCCGGACGGCGAGTTAAAATCGGGGGACCGGATAATTGGCGTCGATGGTATCGAAATTAGGAGCGCGGCTGAAATAATCGAGCTGTTTGAGGCGCGGGGAGTCGGCGACGCGCTGACGTTCACGTTGGTCAGGGGCGGAAGCGAGCTCACGGTGATCCATTATCTGAAGCAGGCCACTTCATGACAGGCGTTTAGGAGGGCGTCGCTTAGCGAAGATTGCGTTCGGGTAAAAGCGAAAAGGGCCTGCCGACACGGCGGGCCCAAAGTTTTTTCCGCGACGCATGAACTAGCGGCGGCGACGCGAGACGATGACGCGAGGTTTATTAATGGCGGGCAGTCGTATATAATGGACGGCGTATAACGAAAACCATGGGGGCAAGCGCGCAGTGAACAAATCCAGCGGGCCCGGAACCGGCGATCGCGAAAAAATAAATTTTTTTGACGCGGAAGGCGCTAACCGAATAATAGCGGAAGCGGCGCCAAGCAAAAATAAAAAAACGCCGGCGCTCCGCTTCGGTTCGATTTTTGCAATACTTACGCTTATCATATGCCTCGCGTCGGCGAACGGCTGCGGCGCCAAATCCGACGCGCCCGATCGGGGCGCGCGGAGTTTCAAGTCGTACCGCGAAATCCCCGGGGTTGACGAAGACGACGTCGAAAAAATCGAAGCGCTGAAAGAAAAATACGGCGGCTTCACGTACGGGATGATGTTAAGCACCGAGTTATATTCGGAGGAAGACGGCAGTTTGAACGGATATTCGGCGCATGTCTGCGAATGGCTCACCGAGCTGTTCGGGATAACGTTCTCGCCGCAAATCGTGACCTGGGAGCAGATAACCGACGGGCTGGCAAACGGTTACATAGATTTTTCGGGAACGCTCACCCCCACGGACGAACGCCTGGCGTTGTACGAGATGACCGACGCCATCGCCCAGCGCACCGTCAAGGTTTTTTCGCTTGGCGAAGCCTCGCCCAAAGCCTTGCGTGAAGGAAAAAGCGCGCCGAAATACGCGATGCTTCGTGGCGCCGCTTATACGGACAACGTGCTTCGAAACCTCGAATACAATTTCGAGCCGGTTTACGTTTCGGAATACGAGGAAGCCTACGGGCTGATGAAAAGTGGCGAAGTCGACGCGCTGTTGGCGGAGAGCTCCGCCGAGGCGATTTTCGACGTCTCGGGCGACGTCGCGGCTAGCGACTATCTGCCGATGCTATACGCTCCGGTTTCGTTCACATCGCTTCAGGGCGAGCTCGCCGCCGTGGTCGGCGTCGTGCAAAAGCTCATTCATAGCGGCGGCGACAAAGTCTTCAACGAAATGTACGACGAGGGCCAAAAAGAATACCAAAAGCACAAGTTTACGCAGCTTTTGACCGACGACGAGGTCGCGTACATAAAAAACAACCCGACGATTCCGTTCGTCGCGGACTGCGGAAACTACCCGGTAAGCTTCTTCGACGAGCGCGACGGCGGCGGATGGCAGGGAATCAGCTTCGAGGTCTTAGGCGAAATAAGCAGGCTATCCGACCTAACGTTCGAAGTCGCAAACGGCCCCAGCGAGGATTTGGACGCTTTGCTTGCGATGCTGGAGCGAGGCGAAGCCCGCTTCATTTCCGAGCTCGCGAAAACGCCCGCCAACGAAAGCCGCTTTTTGTGGCCCAAGCATACGTTCAACAACGAGTGGACCGTCCTGATATCCTCGACCGCTTACCCCAACGTCTCGGCTAACCGAGTGTACGCGAACCGGACCGGGTTGTTTATGGGCGGTGCGCATTCCGATTTTTTTTCAAGGCGCTTCCCAAACCATAAATCGGCCGTTTACGGGTCCGGAAGCGACGCGGTTGAAGCGCTCGCCGCAGGCCAAATTGACTTGATCGTCTCAAGCAGCAATTTTTTTCTATACCTTTCAAATTATCTGGAGCTTCCGGATTACAAGGTGAACATATTTTTCGACAACGAGTTCGAGACGACTTTCGGCTTTAATAAAGACGACCGCGAGCTTCTTTCGATAATCGACAAAGCGCTGGCGATAATCGACACGAAGACGATATCCGAGCAGTGGAGGCACAGGACCTATGATTACCGCCTGATGCTCGCCCAGGCCGAAATGGACGCGCAGCGTCCGTGGCTGTTGGGGACTTCGGCGTTAGCGATCTGCGTTTTCGTTTTGCTGATCCTGCTTTTCCTCTGGAAATACAACGAGAACCGTCGCCTCGAGATCCAAATAAAAAGGCGCACCGCGGAAAGCGAGGTGCAGCTGCAAAAGCTCGACATGATGGTCGGGGCCGCCGACATCGGGATGTGGGACATGGAAGTCACGCAGGAAAGCCCCGCAAGCACCGACAACATATTCACGTTTTCAAACGAGTTCCGCCGGCTGCTGGGCTATAGCGACGAAACCGACTTCCCAAACCTGTACGAAAGCTGGAGAAACCGGCTCCATCACGACGACGTTGGCGTAGCGGCGCAGTTCGCTAGGCACCTGCTCGACTCGGCCGACCGCTCGCCGCTGTACGCGGAGTTTCGCCTGATGAAAAAGAACGGCGAGTACGCCTACTTCCGGAGCGCCAGCAAGACGATCGTCGGCGAAAACGGCAAAACGGTGCGCGCCGTC
>WREB01000066.1 GCA_009779525.1 Defluviitaleaceae bacterium | reverse complement strand
TGCGTGTAGGCGAAGTCCGGCCCCGCGAGCTGGTTTACGTGGTAGGCGAGCCTTTCGGCGTACATCCTGCCGTCGACGAACGCGATTACGCTCCTCGCGCCGTAGCACTGTTCGTAGACGGCTCGGGCGAGCTCCGGCCAGATGGTGCCCTGCGGAAGCTGCCGCATGTTTTCGATCGGCGCGGTGACTTCTATCCGCACGTTTTTCGTCATTTTTGGCGCCGCGATCGAAACGTTCATTCCGCTGCCGGCAAGGTATTTCGCCGCGACGTCCAGCGGCTCGATCGTCGCGGACAAGCCGACGCGCTGAAGCGGAGCGCCGCACAGCGCGTCAAGCCTCTCGAGCGTAAGCATCAGGTGCGCCCCGCGCTTCGTCTCGATCATCGCGTGCAGCTCGTCGACGATTACCGCGCGCGCGGTCTTAAGCATGTTTCTTCCGGTTTGGCTCGTTATGAGCAGGTAGAGTGACTCGGGGGTGGTTATTAGGATGTGCGGGGGGTTCTTAACCATTTTTTTGCGTTCGGAAGCCGACGTGTCGCCGGTGCGCACCGATACGGAGATATCGTCGACCGAATATTCGCCGCGGCCGGACTCGACGTCGCGTATTCCGAAGAGCGGCCGGTGCAGGTTTTCGCGGATGTCGCCGGCGAGCGACTTCAGCGGCGATATATAAATGAGATAGAGTTCTTTGTTCAGCGTTCCGGCTTTTGAAAGCGCCTTCATCCGGTCGATGTAAACGAGGAACGCCGAAAGCGTCTTGCCCGTCCCGGTCGGGGCGGAGACAAGCGCGTGGCCGCCGGCTGCGATAACGGGCCAGGCATCTTCTTGCACCGGAGTCGGGGAGCCGATAGCCTCCTCGAACCATTTGCCCGTGTCGGGGCCGAAGAGTTTAAGCGATGGGTGCATAATATCCTCGCGCTGCTATGGGATTTCGGTCAACTCGCCGGGTCCGTTTCTTTCGGCGACGCAAAGTTCCCTTACTTCAACCATCCGCCCGTCGAGGATCCTGCGCACCGTGTCGATTGCGATCATCGGGCGGTTGTTCTCCTCGCTTAAGTGCCCGAGGTAGGCTTGCTTAAGCCGCTCGGTCGCGGCCTCGGCCAGAAGCTCGCCCGCCGATACGTTGGAGAGGTGCCCGCGCAGACCCATCACGCGTTCCTTGAGCTGCCTCGAATAGCGCCCGTTTTTTAACATTTCCAAATCGTGGTTGCTTTCGAGAAACAGAATGTCCGAATCGTAGGCGTTTTTGCGGACGACGTCGGTCACGTGCCCTATGTCGGTCGCGACGACGGCTTTATATCCGCCGGTCCGGACCGCATACCCAACCGGCTCGACGGCGTCGTGCGGTATCTCGAAGGCGGTGATTTCGGCGCCTCCGATTCGCACCGGCGAGCCAGGTGTTACCGTTTGCATAAGAGACCGTTCGATCGGGCCAAGCACGTTGTGGCGAATTAAAAAACGCCACGTCTTCTGCGTGGCGTATATCGGCGTATTGTAGCGCCTCGCGAACACCCCGACGCTCCCTATGTGGTCGGAATGCTCGTGCGTAATGAAAAGCGCGTCGACGCAGTCCATCTTCAGGTAGGAAAAGCCCTCGGCGATCCGCTTGCCGCTTATGCCCGCGTCGATAAGGATATTCGCGCCACCCGCCCCGACGTAGATGCAATTGCCGCTTGAGCCGCTTGCGATCGGGCAGAAGCGGAGCATCAATCGGGCCGTTCTATTCGGTGTATCTCCGCCCCAAGCGCGCGGAACTTGGATTCGTACTGCTCGTAGCCCCGGTCGAGGTATTTTATGTTGCCGATCACCGTCTCGCCCTTCGCGGCGAGTCCGGCTAGAACCAGCGCAATCCCGGCGCGAAGGTCGGTCGCGCTCACCTGCGCCCCGGTCAGGGCGCACGGCCCCTCGATCACCGCGACGCGGCCCTCGACGGTTATGTTCGCGCCGAGGCGCTTTAGTTCGTTGACGTACTGGAACCTGTTTTCGAAGACGGTTTCGGATACGACGCCCGTCCCCCTCGCGCCGCAAAGAAGCGTCGTCATCTGCGGCTGGAGGTCCGTCGGGAACCCGGGGTAAAACGTCGCCTTTATATTGCATGAGTTTAACTCGCCGCCGCACTTCACGCGGACGCAGTCGTCGCCCTCGGAAGCCTCGCAGCCCATGTCCCGAAGCTTTGCCGTAAGCGAGTCCATGTGCTTGGGTATTATGCCTTCGACCGTAATGTCTCCGCCGGTAATCGCCGCGGCGATCATGTAAGTGCCCGCCTCGATCTGGTCGGGGATTATCGTGTATTCTCCGCCGTTAAGCTCGTTGACCCCGGTGATGCGTATGATGTCGGTGCCCGCGCCCTTGATCTTCGCGCCGAGCTTGTTTAGGAAGTTGGCGGTGTCGACGACGTGGGGCTCCTTCGCGGCGTTCTCGATGTGCGTGACGCCTTCGGCGTACACCGCGGCCAGCATGATGTTGACGGTAGCTCCTACGCTCGGGTAGTCGAGGTATATGTTCGCGCCGGTCAGCCTTTCGGCGGAAAGCTTCATCAATCCGTGCTCGAGCTCCCACTTCGCGCCGAGCGCCTCAAACCCTTTTATATGGAAATCGATCGGGCGAAGCCCGAAATTGCAACCGCCCGGCATCGGTACCTCCGCCCGCTTGAAGCGGCCGAGCAGCGCCCCCATGAAGTAATAAGAGCCGCGCATGTTCTTAAGCAGGTTGTAGTTGACGGTGTAGGAGTTGATGTCTTTGCCGTCTATCTCGAGCGTATGCTCGTCGAGGAATTCGCACTTGCCGCCGAGGCTGCGGATCGCGTTCGCCTGTATCATAACGTCCTCGATGTGGGGGAGGTTGTCGATCACGCAAACCCCGCAAGTTGCGATCGCGGCGGGAATTATCGCCACCGCCGCGTTTTTTGCCCCGTTGATTCTGACTTTGCCCTCGAGCCGCCTGCGGCCGTTTATCGTTATGTATTCCATTGCTGCCTCCGGATGGGTCACGGTTTCACGTTACGCGAATATATTAAGAAAATATTATTCGTTAACAAATTTTTATAATTATAGCACGGGTTGTCGGGAGGATGGAAGCATATTTTACAAAATTATTACAGAATTTATAACATATTATAAATTATTTCTTACGAACCGGTCGAGGCGTATCGCCTGATCCCCTTTCGCCACACGAGATAACACAAAAAGAAAAACAAAATGTTGATAAACGGCAGCAGCGAATAAATAACGGCGCCTCCCTCCGCTTTGCCCAAAAGGACCAGCAGCGGATAGTAGTTGGCGGCGCCGAAGGGAACGAGGAACGTGAACGCGAAACGGAACGCCCTGTTGTATATCGAAAGCGGGTACTGCAGCGCGGTCCGCCCGCCGTGGTGGAGGATGTTCATCACCTCGAGCCCCTCGACGGTCCAGAAGCAGAGCGCCGCGCGAAGCAGGAGCACCCCGCAAAATATAAGCGCGGAGCTTAGGCACATAAGCGCAGTTAGAATCAAATTCGCAGGGTTTACCGCGAGTCGGTTTTCGCCAAACGCGTAGCAGACGAAAAAAAGCGTGAGCGCGATCCGCCCGCAGCGGCCCAAGTTGAAATCGGCGCCGGCGGTCTGGAGCATGAGCGATTTGGGGCGAAGCAGCATCCTGTCGACGCCGGCGTTTTTTACATAAGTTTCGAACCGGTCGAACGCGCGGAAAAACGTCTCGCTGAAGGCGCAGCCGAAGTTGACGACCGCGAACGGGAGCAGCATCTCGCTCAAGGTCCAGCCGCCGATCGTCCCGAACCTTCCGAACAAAACCAAAATGCCAAGAAGCTCCATCAATATAAAAAACGGGTTGCTAAGCAAATAAACGAGAAACGAGGCGCGGTACTCCGTCTCGCTTTTTACGTTGATCGAAAGGTAGCGAAAATAAAGTTTGATATAGGTTCAACCCCCGTGAGCGACCGTCCTTTTCAACGCGGACTTTAGCATCAGCAGCCCCGCCGCGCCAAGAACCAATATCCACGCCGCCTGGATAAAAAGCCCGCGCGCGATAAAAGCGGCGCCGTATTCGCCGGTGTATATCCGAATCGCGAAATCGTTAACGTACGCGAACGGAAGGGCGTAGAGGACGCGCTGCGCCCGCTCCGGAAAAAACAAAATCGGGACGAACTGGCCCGCCAAAAATTGCGCGAAAAGCGAAAACGACTGCATTATTACGGTGGAGGTTTGGAAATAGAAAAGCGTGAGGTAAGCGATAAGCGTATAGGCCGCCGTCACGAGCATCCCGAGGAAAAGCGCGATTATAAAGAACCCGAGCGCCGCGAGGCCGGCCGGCGGCGAAAGGCGGTAAGCGGAGGGCAGCACCGAAGCGATTACGACGACTGGCGGAAAGCGGAGCATGACCCCCGAAATTCGCTGCCCGAGCGTCTTCGCGAGCCAAAAGACGTAGAGCGAACGCGGGCGCGTCAACTCATAGGCGATCTGGCCGGTCCTGATCGTCTCGGCGATTTCCTGGTCGTAGATCCAAAGCCCGAACGCGTACAAAAAAGCCTGCTGCAGCCATACGTAGGATACGGCTTGCGGCAGGCTAGCGGGATAATTTTTTGACCCGGCGTAAAACGCCGAATAAACCATGATCAGCATCAGTCCCCAGAAGAACTGGGTCGCGATACCGGCGACCGCCGGGACGCGGTACTGGAGGCCCGCTTTCGTGCGTATGGCGAACGCGGCCGCGAATACGCCGGCTGACCTCAATTATTCCGAGGTGTAAACCATCAGCGCCATATGGCGGGCGCGCTTGATCGAAACGGTCATCGCGCGCTGGTGCTTCGCGCAGTTGCCGGTGACGCGCCTCGGAAGGATCTTGCCGCGTTCGGAGGCGAATTTGCGAAGCTTGCCCACGTCCTTGTAGTCGATGAAATTTATCTTATCGACGCAGTATTGGCATACGCGTTTCTTGCGCCGCCCGCGCCTCTTTTGAACCATATCGTCGCTCCTTCTCATGGCCGTCAAAACGGAAGGTCGTCGTCGTCGATACTCTCGGTTATCGCGGCGAAACCTTCGGGTTCGTATGCGGCCGGGGTTTTGTTCGGCGCCCCCTGCCCGCTTCCTGCGTACTGGCGGTCGAAACCGTCGCCGCCTTGCGCCATGCGCGCCTCGTAGGCGCTCTTGCTTTCGGCGAACTCAAGTTCTTCCGCGACAACTTCCGTAATCCAGCGGCGCTGCCCCGCGTTGTCGTCGTAAGTCCTGACGGTGATGCGCCCCGCAAGGCTTATCTGCATGCCTTTTTTCAAATACTTTTCGGCGAATTCGCCGCTTTTTCCGAACGCGACGCAGCCGATGAAGTCCGCGTCCGGTTCGCCTTCCCGCTTAAACCGGCGGTTGACCGCGAGGGTGAAACGCGCGACCGCGGTCGGCTCGGCGCTCTGCGAATACCTGACTTCGGGATCCTTTGTCAGGCGGCCGAGTAAAATGACCTTATTCATTTTCCTCTCCTTCGATCAATCGTCTAATCTAACCAATAAAAACCTTAAAACGCTTTCCATGATTCCGAGCCTTTCTTCGATTTCGGCCGGGGCGCCGGCTTCCGACGAAAAGGTTATGAAGGCGTAGGCGCCTTCCGTCAGCTTTTGGATCGGATAGGCGAGCCTCCGCTTCCCCCAGTCGTCGACCTTTTCGATCGTCCCGCCGAAGCGGGTGACGAGCGCCTGCACCTTCTCAAGCTCGGCGGCCGCGGAATCCTCCTCGGGCCCCGTCTTTACGATGACGCCAAGTTCGTACTTGTTCAATTCGGTACACCTCCTTTTGGACGTTTGGCGCGGAATTTAACCGCGCAAGGATGGTCGTTTCGCTTCGCGCGAATCGGGTTCGCGGAAGCGGCAAACTTGATTCTATCACATCTGTGCCGCGGTTGCAAAAAAAAAACGCGGCCGAAGCTTGTGTATATTTTTGCCGGCGATGTGGTAACATAGGGGCGCGCGAAAATGCATGGCGCATTTTTCAATGAAAAGGGGAGATTTCAATGCGCATCGTTTTAAGGAAGCTTGCCGCGGCGGCGCTCGCTCTTTGCCTGCTGGCCCCGGGCGCGGTGAACGTCGGCGCCTCGGAAGCTTCGGTCGGCATCGTGAGCGTCGCGTCAAACAGCCTCATGTTTACCGAACGCACCTACATTACGTTTACCGTTGTGACGAACGCCAACGCGAAGTTCGTCTACATCGAGTACGACGGCTTGATCCACAGGGTGGAGAACATGGCGACGGACCCGGCCGGCTTTTACGTATGGACCGCGAGGTGCATGCTTTCCAAGCCGCAGGAAATCGTGGTCTACGCCAATTCGGTGGATTCGGTGCACGGGGCCCAGACGCGCAGCCTGAAGATCATCGAATCGTTTTTGCACAGCGTCGAGATGGACAACGAGGAATACCACAAGGGCGACACCGTGCGGATAACGGTCAAGACCAACGAAAAGGCCGAGCACGTATGGGTTCGCTACAACGACGGCACGTTTAAAAAAGGTTCGCTCAAATCGGCCAACCCCGACGGTGAAAGAACCTGGACGATCGACATCAAGCCCGAAGGGACGCAAACCGTCCGCGTCAGCGCGAACACGATCTACAGCTACGGCGGCGCGGCTTCGGTCGAGCGCGACGTCTTGTTTTCGGAACCGGTCGCTACCGTCAACGGGCTTCGCCTAAGCAGGGCGAACGTGCCCGAGGGCGAATACGTGACGGTGACGATCACGACTAACGTCGCCGCCACCCAGGTTTGGGTTAAGCACGACGACACGACCACCGACGCGCGCCTTACTCGGACCACGAAATCTAGCAAGACGTGGAGCGCCACGATCAGGCCGGAGAAGACGCAGACGCTTTCCGTATACGCCAACGTGACGAAGAGCGAGACGGGCGCCTCCAAGAAAACGATAAGCCT
>WREB01000065.1 GCA_009779525.1 Defluviitaleaceae bacterium | reverse complement strand
TATCGCCGCTTACGACTATCACGCTGTTGTTTGAGACGCGCTCGTCGATCCTGGCGTACTGCTCGACGAAGGCGGGGTAGAGCACCGGGTCGCGGTACTCGATCGATATGCGGGATGAAAGCGACGCGTATTCCTCCATAAGCTGCTTTATCATCACGTTCTCGCCGCCGGTCGGGAACAGCCCGTAGATCGTGACGTCCTGCTCGAGGCCGCGCACGAAGTCGCGGGAATATTTCGAAAGGCTGAACATCTTGTCCGAAGTCAGGTCGTACGAGGCGTTGATGCGCCCCGCGACCAGATTTATCAGGATGAAGACGGCCACCGCTATCATCATCATAACGGTAGAAAACGTGCCGTACCGGAACTTCTTGTCCTTAAGCGAATTTAAGAAGCCGCCCATGCGCTACCTCCACCTCCTTTTTTCGATTACGTTTACCGTCAGGTAAATGAAAAGCGCCGCGAACGAAACGTAGTAGAGGATGTCGGCGAAGTTGAGGATGCCGTTCGTCAGGTTTTCGAAGCGCGAATAGACCGAAAGCCACTGCAGCGTCTTCACGATGAAGCCGTCGAAGATCAGGTTGTTTATGAAATACATCGCGACCGCCGCGGCGATCCCGAACGCGGCGAGTATGATTGAGGCGAGGATGTTTTTCGTGCTGCTGTAGAGTATCGCCGCGACGCCAACGATCAGCGCTCCGACGAATATCAGCGAGGGCGCCGTCTGCACCGGCATGCTGTTCGCGATCGCATCCATTATGAAAAGCGCGAAGAGCGTCGCGAACGTCGCCACCGCCGCGATGATCTGGTTGTCGGTCAAAACTGATATAAACAACCCCACGGCGACGAAGCAGATCCCGATAAGTATGAACCCGATGAACGCGCCGGCTATTTGGCTGACCGGCAGTTCGCCGTAGCGGCTCAGGATGAACGGGAACAGGACCGTCGCGGCCATCCCTATCAAAAACAGCGATACGGCCGCGAAAAATTTTCCGAGCACGATTTGGCCGATCGAAAGCGGGCAAGTGTAGAGCAGCTGGTCCGTCTTATGCCGCGACTCCTCGGAAAACAGGCGCATCGTAAGCGTCGGGATAAGCACGAAGAACAGTATCGTCGTCCCGGAAAGCACGGCGTAGTAGCGCGGATCCATCCCGAAGACGTTGATCAGCACGAAATAGATCGCGGTCAGAAGCACCATGAACGTCAGGAAGATATATCCGGTCATTTGGGTGAAGTAGGTCTTGATTTCCTTTTTGTATATCGGGAGCATCTTTTCCTCCGTTTCGTTTTATTCAAGCTTCGGGCGCCTTACTCGCCGTCGTCGTCCTCGTAATAGTCGTCTTCTGCGTTATCGTCTTCTTGTTGGGGAACGGCTTCTTTTTCGCCGGAATCGCTCCGGACCCTGGGGCCGTCCGGCATCAAATCCGCGCGGTTCTCGCCGGTTATCGTAAGGAATATTTCCTCAAGCGTAAGGTCAAGCGATCTCATCAAAAGTATCGGGAGATTGTTTTTAGCGAAGCAGCGGAAGATCGCCTCGCGGATGTCGACGTTTTCGTCGCCGGCCAAAACCAAATCGAACGTGCCGGGCTCGCGCGAGTTGTCGGCGTTGACCGAGCGTATTATCGAATACTCGGAAAGCGCCTGGAGTATCTTCTGCTTCTCGCCCTTCACGCGCACCTGCATCTTGCCGCCTTGCGAAAGGCTCGCGGAAAGCCTTTCGGGCGTATCGCTCGCGACGATCTTGCCCTTGTTGATTATCATCACGCGGTCGCAGACGGCGCTGACTTCCTGCAGTATGTGCGACGAAAGTATCACCGTGTGCTTTTTTCCGAGCTTCTTCACGACGTCGCGCATCTCGATGATCTGCTTCGGGTCGAGCCCAATCGTCGGTTCGTCCATAATGATGACCTTCGGGTTTCCGATCATCGCCTGGGCGAGCCCGACGCGCTGCCTGTAGCCTCGCGAAAGATTCTTTATCAGCCTGCGCGACATGTCCTCGATGCGCACGGCGGACTTGACGTTCTCGATCATCTTCCTGCGCTCGGCGTAGCCGACTTTTTTTATGTCCGCGACGAAATTCAAGTAATCGTCGACGAGCATGTCGCCGTAAACCGGCGGGGTGTCGGGCAGGTAGCCGATGTTCGCCTTGGCGCGCTCGGGCTCCGCGACGATGTCCGCGCCGTTTATCGTAACGTCGCCCTCGGTCGCCGCGATGTAGCCGGTCATGATGTTCATCGTCGTGGTCTTCCCCGCGCCGTTTGGCCCGAGGAAACCCACGATCTCCCCGTCGGCGACCGTAAAGTCGATATGGTCGACCGCGACGTGCTGGCCGTAGATTTTCGTCAGGTTCCTAACCTCGATCAAACAAACTCCTCCGAATCAAGCGGTATTCGCAACCAAACAGGATGCGGCATTGTATCAAAAAAGGACTCCCTGCGGAATCCGTCAAGCTTAAAAAAACAATTTGAATATATTATGAATAAAGTATGAATTTATGGGCGCTTCGCCAATCGCCTCATTTTTTGCGGCTAAGCTCCTTTAAAGCGTCCACGTTTACGCTTGAAGAAGCCTCTCTGTTTTCGGCCTGGATCTGCTCGTATATTTCTTTGCGGTGCACCGAAACGCGCTTCGGCGCGATGATGCCGAGCTTCGCCTGCTCGCCCTGGATGCTGAGGACGACGACCTAGACGTCGTCGCCGATCATTATCGACTCGCCCCTTTTTCGCGTGAGCGCAAGCATCAGGGCGCCTGCGAGGCTTCCGGCTCCCCGCCGTCCGATTCGGCCTTCGCGGCTTCGCCCGCCTTCTCAAGCTCCTCGAAGATGTAGTGGCGTATGTTGTATTCGTCGTTGCTCACGATCACCTGTCTCCCGCGCATAGTCACGGGATTGATTACGATCGGCGCCTTCAGGTTGACGCGCATTTGGCGGACTTCCTCGGGTATCACCGTTATGTTGTAGATTTCGAGCGGCGTGTCCTTTATCTCGCCCAGGTCGATCATTTCGTCGGGCTCGACCATCGGGTTGTAGTCCGGCATGACCTGGTACAGGTCGATGAGCGTGAACGCGACGTCGCCGTCGTCGATGCACTGAAGCAAGTAGACCAAGTCGCCCGGCGCCTGGCCCTCGAGCAGCAGGTATTTGCGCGTGTCGGGAAAACCCGGCAGCCCCTGCGGAAAGGTTATGATCCGGTCCGGCTCGTAGTCCAGCTCGCCGAAATGCTTGGTCGAAAGGCGCATTTGCTTCCTCCTGTCGGTTGGGCTTTACGTAACGCTATCTGATGAAATTCGCGAGCGAAAGCTGCACGATGTTGGCGCTCGCTTGAAGCGAGGCAAGGTAGGCCGCCTCGGCCGCGGCCTTGAGTATGATCGCCTTGACCATGTCCGTGTCCTCGTTGTCCGAAAGCAGCTGCATGTAGTTGTCCTCGTCCTGCTCGAGCCTCGCTTGAAGCAAGTCGAGCCTAAGCATCCTCGCGCCGAGTATCGTCTGCTCCTTGACGGCCGTTTCGGCGTGGCGGTCGACGAGGTACAGCATGTTGTTGAACCGGTCGTAAATCGCCGCCTGCATCTTCGAGTTTTCTGCGGCAAGCTGCTCCTTCACCGCGTTGTCCAAATCAAACCCGCTGAGGCCGTGCACCGTCCGGTAGTATTCTTCAAGCACCTTCGGGTCCGAGACTTCGAGCGAAGTCACGAAGTCGCAGACCGCCTTAAGGTCGGCGTACATCTTGTCGGTGTAGACGTTTTTCGCGAGCGAATTTATCGTGACGTAGGTCCTTGTCGCGAACTCGTACTGGTAATCCTGGTTCTCCATGTCGTAGTACTTGCCGACCAGCGGGACGGCGAGCGGATTCGTGGTTATGTTTATGATGCTAAGCGACGACGAGGTGGGCATCTTGCTAGGCGAAGGCATCGGGTTTAGCACGTACTCGATCGTGGCGCCCGGCGGGAACGTCGACGCCGTCGCGTTGTTCATTATTATCCTTCCGTAATCCTCGTCGATGTAAAGCCATCCGTCGAACGCGGGGTTCTGGTTCATGAACGACTGTATCGCGCCTATGTTGTTCTGGTCGCCCGCATAGCCCCACGAGACCAAATCCGCGAAGTCGCACCTGCTATAAGCCAGGATATCGGCCGAATAGGCGACGCTCGAATAATCCGAGTTGTTGAACGCCATGTCGACGACGCCGCGCGAAACCTCCGCCTGCTGGCGCATAGTGTAAACGTCTTCGTTGTAAAACAATTCCTGGCACGGGAAATAGACGACCGGGTTAAGCTCGCCCTTCTCGAAGCCGTTTTTGATGTAGTTTATTTCGACGCCGTCGACGGGGAAAGTGCGCGCGATGCTCTCGCCGATTATCAGCTCGCCGGTTTCGGGAATGTAGTTTATTTCGCCCGGGTCCGGCGTGTAGGCGTTGAGGTCGGTCGCCTTGTACGTGTTTATTGTGACGGGGCTTCCGTTTACCATAAACGGCTGGCCGTTGTTGATGGTAATTGAAAGCTCGGTCATCGGCCTCATGTCGTTGTCCCTGTACGCGAGCTTGATTAAATAAATGTCGTTAAGCAGCGGTTCGTTGACGCTTCCCGCGTACGCGCCGTATTTTTTATACTCGACGCTGTCCAGGTACGCCTCGTAATCCGCCTTTATCGACAGGTCCCAGCCGTTCGCCGTTATCAGGTCGTCGAGGATCGTCTTTATATCGTTTCCGTCCTCGAGGTCGATAACCTTTTGGTACGACTTCGTTTTTTCGATGTCCTTGAGGCCGAATTGCTGCGTTATCTGGTAGGCCTGTTCGTTGGCTTCGATGAACACCGGGGGCATGTCCGTCCTGAAGCCAGAGAAAACGTATCTTCCGGCGTAGGTCTGGTTCATTTCGACGCCGATCTGGTCAATGAGTTCGTATAGCTCCGCGACGATCGCCGCTTTGTCCGGGAAGGGCTGCTCGGTTCCGGTGGCCGCCTCGACGCAGCGTTCGCGGAACTGGACGAGCAGGTTTTCGATCACGTTTGTGAACGACGACTGGGTGATGTTCATCCAGGCGATACCGTTGTGCACGTTCCGCTGGAACTGCACCGTCTCCGCGACGTTAGTCCTGAACTTGAGCGCCCGGCTCGCGATTATCGGATCGTCGGAAGGCACCCGGATCTTTTTCGTGGATTCGATTTGCTGGATCAGCTTATCCAGGTACCGCATGTTGCGGTTGATGTTTAGAAGCGTGTTGTTGTGGATCATCGAGTTTGTTATCCGCATCGTCTCACCCCGGAAAATTTTTGTCGATCTTAGAAGTTGCCGAGCCGGTTGACCAGCGTGTTGTATACGTCGTCTATGACGTTGACGAGCCTTGCGCACGCGACGAAAAGCTGCTGGTACTTGACAAGCGCGACCATTTCTTCGTTCAAGTCGACGCCGGAGACGGAAAGGCGCTGGTTTTGCGTCGCCATCGAAATGTCGTTGTAGCTTAAGTCGAACTTGATCGCCTGCATCCTGTCAATCGCCAAGTGGTCCGTCGTTCCGATGATGAAGTCTATGAGCTTGCCTTCCTTGAACAGCGACGGGTAAGAGTTTAGCTTGCCGAAGCCGTGCGTCACGTAGTTGTTGCTTTCCCCGATGTAAGCCTCGGAGCTCGTCGCGAGCAGAAACGGGTCGCTTAGCAAATCAGGGTTGATTGAAAAGTTTAGGCAGTTGAGCTTCGAGTAGTCCAGCACCCTGTTGCCGTTCGGAAGCAGGATGTAGCCGAAATCGTCCGCGGTGTAGACTTCGTTTCCGACCACGCGGGTGAAAAGCAGTATGCCGCTAGGCTTGCCCGATTCCATTCCGTATTTGTTGTACCCGTCTAAATGCCCGATAACGTCCTTGATGCTTTCGCCGTCGACGTTTCGCCCCTCGTTTATCGCCCTGGTGAACGTCCGCACGAGGATGTTAAGCTTCTGCATGTAAAACGGGATGCCTTTGTAGGCGGTCGTCGGCTTTTTGGCGTCGACCATCGTCGCCTCGTCGTTGTTGTTCCCGTCGCGGATGTCGATCAAGCCCTTGAGCGTGCCCTGCAGCGTCTTGCTGTATATGTCGAAGAGCGCGCCCGAACCCTTGAAGTAGATGTCGTAAAGCCCCGGGACGTCCATGTCGTTGCGCTTCTCGCTGGACATGTACTCGCGCCCGTCGAGCGTTATTAGAGACGGGTCGCCGAATTCGTCGATTATGTCGCGGGGAACGCAGACGAGCTGCTGAACCTGGAAGTGGTTGACGAAGTCGTAGCCGTTTATCATTACGGTGAAGCGCTTGTCGAACTGTATGTGCGAATTGCCGAAGTCGCGTTCGTCGACTTGCACGTTGACGTATTCGGAAAGGGTGTCTACCAACAGCGCGCGCTGGTCGCGGAGGTCGTTCGCGTTCTGGCCGTCCAGCTCGTACTGGTAGATCTGCCTGTTGAGGCTCGCTATCTGCGTGCCGAGGCTGTTGATCCGGGTCACGATGCCCGTTATCTCGAAGTTGATGTCGCGCTGCTGCTTTTGCAGCGCCTCGGCGTTGTTGCGGATCAGCTGCGCTAGCGTTTCCGCGGAGGTTATCACGTTCGCGCGGTACGTGGCGTCGGGCGTGTTGGTTGAGAGGTCCTGGCAGCGGTTGAAGAAATCCATGAAGCCGGTGCGTATCCCGGCGTCGTTGAAATCGTTGAATAGGTTCTCCATTACCGCGAGGTGGTTGTTCTTCGTCGAATACTCGCCGAGGATGCCCCTTTGCGTCCAGTACTTCCAGTCCAGGTAGATGTCCCTGATCTGTATTATCCCGTAGACTTCCGAACCCGTCCCGTAAAGTCCCCTCCCGTTGAACAGGTTCAAAGGCCTCGACGCCTTCTGGAGCGTCTGCTGCCTCGAGAACCCGGGCATAGCCGAGTTGGCTATGTTGTGCGACACGAC
>WREB01000064.1 GCA_009779525.1 Defluviitaleaceae bacterium | reverse complement strand
CCTGCACGTTTACGAACTTGGCCACCTTGTACATGCAGTTGACGACCATTTCCGCGGACATGAAAAGCGTCCGCTCCATGTCGCGGCTTCCGATCTTTTTATATTCCTCCATATAGCCGCGAAGGCTCTCTTCCGCCGTATAGAGCAGTTCGTACGTCGAGCCGAACGAATGCCACATCGATCCGGCTCGCGCTTTCTCTAAATTCCGCTTGAAATCGCTGTACAATTCGAGGTCCACGTTGATTTGCAAATTGTCCTCGTACAGCGCGTACGATTTGTTTTCCAGCTTCTGGTCGCGGACGAGCACCGCCACGTCCGTGTCGCTGTTGACCCAAACCGTTTTGTGCGAGATGCTTCCGTACGCGAAGACGGCGATCACGTTCGGGTCGCCGCGCACCTTGTCGACGAAAGCGTTGACCGCTTCCTCATACCGTTTTTGCAAGGCCTCGTTCGACATTTGACAAACCCCCCGGAGAAAAATTTTTCGTTAAGGCGAAGTTTGATTAACGGGCATTACGCCAATTTAACACAAACATGTTCGATAGACAAAGTTTCTTGCGCGCTTACACAAAACATCGCCGCGGGAAAAATATGTTTCCCGCAGCGAGTTTAATTTTATTGGGCGCGAATTTGCGAAAAGCGGGAGCGACGAGCCTGATGAAAAAACGAAAGCCGCCAATCCTTTACCGGATTCGGCGGCTTCCTTTTTTGTACGCGACATGATTTGAACACGCGACCTTCTGATCCGTAGTCAGACGCTCTATCCAGCTGAGCTACGCGTACATCCTGCGCCGCGGCGGCTTCCATGCGGCGCGCGGAACCGTGATTATACCACGCCGCCTGACGCCTTGCAACTGAAGCGGGGTAAATTTGCGTTTGCATATGATTGAAGCGTAATGTTATACTCGAATGCGTTGCATACACTAAACGATTCGTAATCGGAGGTTTGGTCATGGCTCATTCGATTGACCCGAAAACCGAAGCGGCCGAGTTCCCGGAAGTCGAGGCGTTCATCGAGGGCCTCGAGGATAAAAACGGCGCGCTAATACCAACGCTTCACATGGCGCAGGAGACGTACGGCTACCTGTCCAAGGAAGTCCAGTTGTTCATATCCCAAAAACTACAAATACCCGCGGCGCGCGTTTACGGCGTCGCGACTTTTTATTCGTTGTTTTCGATGGAGAAGCGGGGGGTCAACCGCGTAAACATCTGCATGGGGACGGCCTGCTTCGTCAGGGGCGCGGACGGCGTTCTGAACGCGTTCGCGAAGGAGCTGCGCGTCGAGCCGAAGCAGACGACCGAGGACGGGATGTTCACGCTCGACAGCGTGCGCTGCGTCGGGGCCTGCGGGCTAGCGCCCGTCGTGATGGTCAACGACAAGGTGTACGGCCGCGTAAAGTCGACGGACATCAAGCACATAGTGGAAGAGCATCTGCGCGGGATCGGAGGTTGATGTGATGGCCGTCAGAATCGATTCATGGGAAAGTTTAAAGGATTATAAGAAAAAAATAACGAAGGACGCCGAAAACGAAACCAACGTCGTCGTCGCGGTCGGGATGGCCACGTGCGGCGTCGCGGCCGGCGCGGATACCGTTATGGACGCGTTGAAGGACGAAATCGAAAAAACGGGCCTGAGTAACGTTTCGCTTGTATCCACCGGATGCCTCGGTTTTTGCTACGCCGAACCGATGGTTGAGGTCCGCGTCCCGGGCGAGCCCTGGATCAGGTACGGCTACATCGACGAAAAGACGGCGAGGGGAATCGTGCGCAGGCACATCATCAAGGGCGAGCTGCTCGACAGCGCGATTATAGGCCAGGAGGTGCAGAGGCCATGAGCAACAACCGGACGCATTTTTTGGTCTGCGGCGGCGCGAAATGCGAAGCCGGGGCCGCCGTCATCGAAGCGTTGAACAAAGTCGCAAAAGAAAAGGGCGTTTCGCAGATTGCCCACGCTGTATCGGCGGGATGCTTCGGTTTTTGCGAAAACGGGACCGTCGTCAGGGTTCATCCCGACAACACGCTTTACATCAAGGTCAAGCCCGAGGACGCCGAGGAAATAATCGATTCGCACGCGATCGGCGGCAAGCCGGTCAAGCGGCTTCAATTCGACGGAGGCAATTCGTTCCCGTTTAAGGACAACCAGGTCAGGATCGCGCTTCGCAATTGCGGGGTCATCGATCCCGAGCGAATCGAAGAATACATCCTAAGCGACGGCTACGAAGCGCTTGCCAAGTCGCTTTTTTCGATGTCCCCCGACGACGTCATCGAAACGGTGTCAAAAAGCGGCCTGCGCGGCCGCGGAGGGGCGGGAGCCTCGACCGGTTTCAAGTGGTCGGTCGCAAAAAAATCCGAGGGCGAAACCAAATACGTCATGTGCAACGCCGACGAAGGCGACCCCGGCGCGTTCATGGACCGCTCGATCCTCGAAGGGGACCCGCATTCGGTGCTCGAGGCGATGGCGATCTGCGGCTATGCGATCGGCGCCTCCGACGGGATAATATACATTCGCGCGGAATACCCGCTGGCGGTTAAGAGGCTTCGCGGCGCGATAGCGCAGGCGGAAAAACTCGGGCTTCTCGGCGACAACATCATGGGGAGCGGTTTCTCGTTCCACATACGCTTGTACCTTGGCGCCGGCGCGTTCGTGTGCGGCGAGGAGACGTCGCTGATGAACTCGGTGCAAGGCGGCAGGGGCGAACCTAGGCTGAAGCCGCCGTTCCCGGCGCAAATCGGCCTTTGGGGTAAGCCTACGAACATCAACAACGTCGAGACTTTCGCCAACATCGCTTCGATCATACGCAAGGGTCCCGAATGGTACAGGCAGTTCGGTACCGAAAAGAGCCCGGGCACGAAAGTTTTCGCGCTCGCGGGCAAGGTCCGGAACGTCGGGCTGATCGAAATCCCGATGGGAATGCCGCTTCGAAGCGTCGTCGACAAAGTCGGTGGCGGCATCCAGGGCGGCAAGAAGTTTAAGGCGGTCCAGACCGGCGGGCCTTCGGGCGGGCTAATTCCCGAACGCGAGCTCGAATCTCCGGTCGATTTCGAGGCGCTTCAGACGCTCGGCTCCATCATGGGTTCCGGCGCGTTCATAGTCATGGACGAAGACGACTGCATGGTTAACATAGCCAAGTTTTTCCTCGAGTTCACCGCGGACGAAAGCTGCGGCAAATGCACTCCGTGCCGGATAGGCAACCAGCGCCTGCTGGAAATCCTTACGAAGATTTGCAACGGCGAGGGCAAGGAAGAGCACATGAACGAACTCGAGAACCTCGGCCGCATAATATGCGACACCTCGCTTTGCGGGCTCGGCAAAAGTTCGCCGAACCCGGTGCTCTCGACGCTGAAGTTCTTCCGCCGCGAATACGAGGAGCACATACGCGACAACCGCTGCGAGGCCGGCGCCTGCACGAATCTGCTCCGCTACTCGATTATCGAGGAAAACTGCATAGGCTGTACGGTTTGCAAAAAAAATTGCCCGGTCGACTGCATTTCGGGCGAATTGAAGCAGGTGCATACGATCGACCAGTCCGCCTGCATCAAATGCGGCGTCTGCATGCAAAAGTGCAAATTTAAAGCCATAGCGCGCGGTTAAGGGAGGCGGACGAATTGGTAAAAATAACGATCAACAACAGGGAAGTCAACGTGCCGGACGGCGCGACCATTCTGGAAGCCGCCCGTTCGATCGGGATGCATATACCGACGCTCTGCCACCTTGACCTGCACGACATAAAAATGGTCAACCAGGTTGGGACATGCCGCGTCTGCATGGTCGAGATAGACGGAAGGCCCAACCTGATGCCGGCTTGCTCGACCGTCGTGAGCCCGGGCATGGTGATACACACGAGCACCAAACGCGCGATCATCGCAAGGCGCACGATGGTGGAGCTGCTTCTTTCCAACCACCCGAGCGACTGCCTCGTCTGCGAGCGAAACTTAAATTGCGAATTGCAAAAACTCGCCGGCGAAATGGGCATACGCGAAATCAAGTACACCGGCGCGAGGCTCCGAAGCGAAAAAGACCAGTCCAGCTACTCGATCGTGCGTAACGCCGAAAAATGCGTGCTCTGCCGCCGCTGCGAGACGATGTGCAACGAAGTGCAGTCGGTCGGAGTGTATTCCTGCGTGCACCGCGGGTTTGATACTGTCATGGGCACCGCGTTCGACTACCCCATGATCGAAACGGCTTGCACTTTTTGCGGACAGTGCGTTTCCGTTTGCCCGACCGCGGCGCTTACCGAAACCGACGACACCAGCTCCGTTTGGAAGGCGATAAACGATCCCGATAAATATGTTATCGCGCAGACGGCGCCGGCGATCCGCGTCGCGCTTGGCGAATCGTTCGGGATGCCGGTAGGCTCCCAGGTGACTGGGAAAATGGTTTCGGCGCTGAGGCAAATGGGGTTCAACAAAGTGCTCGACACCGATTTCGCGGCGGATCTGACCGTGCTTGAGGAAGCTTCCGAGTTTTTGCACAGGCTCGAGAACGGAGGGAAGCTTCCGATCCTCACGAGCTGCTGCCCGGCGTGGGTGAAATTCATCGAGCACCAGTTCCCCGAGCTTCTCGACATACCCTCATCATGCAAATCGCCGCACGAAATGTTCGGGGCCGTAGCCAAAACGTACCTGGCAAATAGACTAGGCATCGACCCGGCGAAAATCGTCGTCGTTTCCATAATGCCCTGCTTAGCCAAAAAATTCGAGGCGAAGCGCGAAGAGCTCGGCGCCACGCAGCAGGGCAAGGACGTGGATTACGTGCTTTCGACCCGCGAACTTGCGCGGATGATCCATGAAACGGGCATCCATTTTCCGGAGCTTCCGGACGGCGAATTCGACGAGCTGATGGGCGAATCGACGGGGGCGAGCGTGCTTTTCGGGACGTCGGGCGGCGTCATCGAAGCGGTCGTCCGGACCGTGACCGCCTGGCTCGAAAAGAAGCCGCCCGAGAAAATCGAGTTCGAGATGCTGCGCGGCATCGAGGGGATACGCGAGGCCGAAGTCGAGATCGCGGGCAAAAAAATAAAAATCGCCATCGCGAACGGGCTCGGAAACGCGAGGCAGCTGCTTACCGAAATCCGCGACGGCAAGGCCTTATACCACGCGATAGAGATAATGGCGTGTCCGTCGGGGTGCGTCGGCGGCGGCGGACAGCCGTACCACCACAACAACATCGAAGTGCTGCGCAAGCGCGCCGAGGCGCTCTTCAAGGAAGACAAGGGCAAAGCAATCAGAATGTCGCACGAAAACGCCGAAATCAAAAAATTGTACGGCGAGTTCCTCGGCGAGATTTACGGCGAAATGGCCCACGAATTACTGCACACCCATTATCACAAGCGCGACAAATTATAAAATTGAGCAAACAGACGGGTGATTAGATGAGTAGGAAAAAAATAGCGGTGCTTACCGGCGGCGGCGACGCGCCGGGCCTTAACGCCGTCATATACACGCTGGTGCGCGCGTGCCACAACGGCATGGACTGCGAACTGATCGGCTACCGGTTCGGCTACAGGGGGCTGTACCAAAACAATTACATACCGCTTACGCACGAGACTACTTCCGGTATTTTGCACAAGGGCGGGACGATTCTATACAGTTCCAACAAGGACAACCTCTTCGACTACGCGGTCGAGGAGGGCGGCAAAATCGTTAAAAAGGACGTTTCCGACGTAGCGGTCGAAAACATGAGAAAGACCGGAGTCGACGTTTTGGTCGTGCTCGGCGGCGACGGAACGCTAACGTCCGCGCGCGACTTCGCGCGCAAGGGCGTCAACGTCATAGGCGTGCCGAAGACCATCGACAACGATCTGTCTTCGACCGACACGACGTTCGGCTTCGACACCGCGGTGAACATCGTCGTCGAAAATCTGGGCCGGCTGCACACGACCGCGGAAAGCCACCACCGCGTCATAGTCGTCGAGGTCATGGGGCGTTCGGCCGGCTGGATCGCGCTACATTCCGGCATCGCGGGTTCGGCGGACGTCATATTGATCCCGGAAATACCGTTTTCGATGGAAAAAATCGTTCAAAAGATAAAGGACCGCGACTCCAAGGGCAAACCGTTCACCATAATAATCGTCACCGAGGGCGCCGTTGAAAAAGGCGGGCAAGCGGTGATCGGCAAGGTGGTTGACGACAGCCCGGACCCGATCCGCTTCTACGGAATAGCGGCGAAGATCGCGCGCGACCTCGAGCCGCTCGTCGAGCACGAGGTGAGGCACTGCACGCTCGGGCACATACAGCGGGGCGGCGACACTTCGCCCGCCGACAGGCTGCTTTCCGTCAGGTACGGCGTGAAAGCCAGCGAACTGATCGAAAAGGGATTGTACGGAAACATGGTATGCCTGCGAAACGGCGAGATGACGTACGCGAACCTCGAGGAAGTCATCGGCAGCGAAAAGGTGAGCCGAAGCAAAAACGTCGACCCGGACGGCGACCTAGTCCGCGTCGCGAAAAGCGTGGGGATTTCATTCGCCGAGGCCAACTGATTTTTATCAAATAATTAGCGTTTTTGGCAAAAAGGCGCCCACTTAAGAAGGGCGCCTTTTTTATTGCGTTTAATACAAAATAAACTCCTATTTTGCTAAACATAAAAATCGATCGAATCATAATAAGCGTCACAAACCTTGAGAGGCGTTTGAAAATGGATATGAGGAAATGGTTCGGCGATTTGCTAAAATCGAAAACAAAGAAGGCGATGCCGATACTTTCATTCCCGTCGGCCAAGCTGCTTGGCGTCAGCGTAAGGGAGCTTATCAACGACAGCTCGCTTCAAGCGGAGGGGATGAGGCGGATAGCCGAAAAGTGCGACACATTGGCGTCGGTGAGCCTTATGGATCTTTCCGTTGAGGCGGAGGCGTTCGGCGCCGCCATCAAAGTCGACGACAACGAAGTCCCGACCGTTTACGGAAGTATAATAAAATCGATCGGCGAGGCCAGCGAATTGAAAATCCCCGCGCTGTCACAGGGG
>WREB01000063.1 GCA_009779525.1 Defluviitaleaceae bacterium | reverse complement strand
TTTTATCATAAAGCTCGATCGCGTATTCGGCGATCGAGAGCGCGTCCTCGTAGAAGGGGTTTTCGGATATGCCCCTGAATGACTTGACGATCTGCTTCCGCCTGCGGCGCAAAAAATCGTTGCCCTTTTTCCCGATGGTGATGAAGCGAGCGCCCTGAAGCTTCCGCCCCAGCGCCCTTCCGTGCTTGGACGCGTTGACGTTGTAGCCCGAGCAGAGCCCGCGGTCGCCGGTTATTAAGATAATTAGCGAATTGGTCGGTTCGCGCCCGGCGATGTATGCGTTTGACGAAAAGGCCGGGTTCTTTTGCAAGGAGGAGATCACTTCATGGTACTGCCTGAGGTACGGGCGGTTCTCCTCCATGCGCTGGCGCGTCTTAAGCACCTTGCGCGTCGCGATAAGGCGCATGGATTCCGTGATCTGCCGCGTGTTCTGTATGCTTTTAATTCGGATTCGAAGGTCGCGGATCGATTCCAATTGAGTCCCTCATTCGCGTTTCGTTGGTTGCCGCGCTTACTATTCCGCCTTTGCGTTAAGCTTTTCCTTAAACGACGCCAACGCCGACTTGATCCTCGCCGCGATGTCGTCGGTAAGCTCCCTGCCCGCCGCGATGTCTTCGAGCACCGCGGAATGGTCCGATTTAAAGTACTCGATCATCCGGCGCTCGGTCGCGGCGACTTCCTCGACCTTGATGTCCTCGAAAAATTTGTTCGAGGCCGCGTAGAACGTGATTATCATTTGCTCGAACGGGGTGGGGGAGTTTATCGGCTGCTTTAGTATCTCTATTATGCGCTCGCCGTGGCTCAGGCGCTCCTGCGTGTCCTTGTCGAGGTCCGCCGAAAACTGCGCGAACGAAGCGAGTTCGCGGTACTGCGCTAGTTCCGTGCGAAGCGGCGCCGCTATCTTGCGCATCGCCTTGTACTGCGCGGCGCCTCCGACGCGCGAAACCGAAAGCCCCGGGTTCATCGCGGGGCGAATCCCGGCGTTGAACATCTCCGTCTCGAGGTATATCTGGCCGTCGGTTATGGAAATGACGTTGGTCGGGATGTACGCCGACATGTTGCCCGCCTGCGTCTCTATTATCGGGAACGCGGTTATCGAGCCGCCGCCGTGCTTCGCCTCGAGGCGGCCGGCGCGCTCGAGCAGGCGCGAATGCAGGTAGAAGACGTCGCCCGGGTACGCCTCGCGGCCCGGGGGCCTGCGCAAAAGCAGGCTCATGCTGCGGTAGGCGACGGCGTGCTTCGAAAGGTCGTCGTATATTATCAGGACGTCCTTGTTGTTCTCCATCCATTCCTCGGCGATCGCGCAGCCCGAGAAAGGCGCGAAGTACTGCATCGCGGGCACCTCGGAGGCGCTCGCCGAAACGACCGTCGTGTATTCCATCGCCCCGAATTTATTCAGCGTGTTGACGATGTCCGCGACGGTGGAATTTTTCTGGCCGATCGCGACGTACACGCAGTAGACGTCGTTGCCCTTCTGGTTGAGAATCGTGTCGACCGCGATGCTGGTCTTGCCGGTTTGGCGGTCGCCTATTATAAGCTGCCTCTGGCCGCGCCCGATCGGCGACATCGCGTCGATTGAGCGGATTCCGGTCATAAGCGGCACGTCGACTTTTTTGCGCACCAGGACGCCGGGCGCTATGCGCTCGATCGGGCGGTAGCTGCTTGTGTTTAGCGCCCCCGTGTGGTCGATCGGCTGGCCCAGGGCGTTTACAACCCTTCCGAGCAGGCCGTCGCCCACCGGGACGCGCGCGACTTCGCCCGTCCTGGTTATGTAGCTTCCCTCGTTTATTCCCTCGGAGCTCCCGAGTATGACCACCGCGACGTTGTCCTCCTCGAGGTTCATCGCGATGCCTGCGACCCCGTTTTCGAAGGTCAGTAGCTCGCCGCTCATCACATTCGTTATTCCGTACGCCCGGGCGATCCCGTCGCCAACTTGCATCACGCGGCCAACTTCGTCCGCCTTCGCGGAATTAACGAAGCTTAAGACTTCGTTTTTGAAGATGGTGTTTATTTCCGAAGCGTTAATCAGCATTTTTGAAATAAACCCCCCTGTAAACGTTCTTTTTCATTTCGGCAAGCCTCTTCTTTATCGTATTGTCGACGACCGAGTGGCCCGCGACGACGCGCAGTCCGCCGAGGAGCGTGGCGTCCACGCCGGTCACGAGATTGATCCGGTCCCCGAAAATTTCCCTAATCTTCTTTTCGACCGCGACAAGCTGAGAGCTTGACAGCGGCGCCGCGGAGATGACGTTTACGTCCATAATCCCGAGGCGCTTTCTCGCAAGCCTAACGAACTTGACCAAAACGGGCCTTAGGTATATTTGCGGCACGAAGCCGAGGAACTGCTCGAGCAAGTCGGGAAGCTTCCCCGATTCGGCTTCGCGCCCGGGCTCGGCCTGCGAGATCGCGTGCTTGTATATTTCCTCGAGGCGGTTTTGCTCGTGGGCGGTCTTTAATAAAAAATAGGCGTACTGGTCGGTTAGCTTCAGCTTTGCCATGTGGCCTCGCCCCAGCTTGTCAGCGCCTCGTCGACGAAGCGCTCCTGCGTTTTTTCGTCGATCGAAACTTCCACGAAGCGCGCCGCGAGGAACGTCGAGAGTTCGATTATCTGCCGCTTTATTTCCTCGGAGGCGTTGTCGCGGTCGGCGTCGATCTCGAAGCGCGCCTTAGCGATCAGGTGCTTCGCCTCCTCGCGGGCGGCGACGATGATACGGTCGCTCCGGTCTACCGCGAGATGGTGCGCTTCTTTTAGAATTTTTTCGCGCTCCGTCTCGATGTTAGCGATAAGACCCTCGTAATTGCTCTTTAAGTCGCGCGCCTGCTGGGTCGTCTGGTTGGCGGCGTCTATTTCGTCGCTTATTCGGGCGGCTCGGTTCGTCATAAATTTTTTTACGGGCTTATACAAAATGAAGACGAGCACCGCGGTAAGTATCGCGATGTTAAACCACTGGATCGCAAGCTCGGCTATGAAGCCGCCGTCGAACGCGAGCACCCTGCCCGGCGCCAGCTCGTTCGAGCTCAACAATAAACGCGCGAGAGGCATTTGGGCCCCTCCCTTCTAAGCGAGGCTGTCCTTGCTTTTAAAGCATGTTTACGAGAGGATTTGCGAACAGCAATATCAGGGCGATGACCAGGCCGTAGATCGAGCAGGTCTCGGCGACCGCCTGACCGACTAGCATCGAGCTTAAAATCGCGCCGCGCGCCTCGGGCTGGCGTCCGACCGCCTCGGCGGCCTTGCCCGCCGCTATGCCCTGGCCGAGGCCCGAGCCGAGTCCCGAAAGCGCACCGAGCCCCGCGCCTATCGCCGACAATCCCAAAACAAAAGCCTTTGGATCCATTCCGTTCATTTAAATTCCCCTTTCGGTTATATTAGCTGCGGCGCAAGCATCAATCGCGCGAGGCGGCCTCGCGCCGCGTTATTCCGCGTTGGCTTTTATCTTTATGAACGACATGCTTAGTATCGTGAAGACGAACGCCTGCAGCGCGCCGGCCCAAACGTCGAAAAGCGCGTGCGCGGGCACCGGGAAGACGAACCTGACCGGAAGCGGCGCCATGTTGTAGATCAGTTTTAAGATTATCATGCCGCCCAAAATGTTTCCGAACAGCCTGAAGCTAAGAGAAACCGGCCGCGAAAGCTCGCCTATGATGTTGAGGGGCAAAAACAAAAACATCGGCTTCATGTATTCCTTGAAGTAGGCGCGCGTTTGTTTGGTCATGCCCATGTAGTGGATGATCGCGAAGGTGGAGAGGCCCATCGCGAGCGTTGTCGCGAGGTTGGTCGTCGGCGGCCGAAACCCTAACAGGCCGCTGTAGTTGGAAACGAAAATGAACGCGAAAATGGCGAAAAAATAACCGCCGAAGTAATCCAAATTATCGCCCATTGTGCTCCTGACGAAATTATGCATCGTTTCGACGGCCATCTCTATTATGTTTTGGAAGCCCGAGGGCTTTTCCTTCCAGTTTTTTATCTTGACGCGGACGACGACCGCAAGCGCGATCAGGACCGCCATCACCACCCAGGTGGACACGAGCGTCTCGGTTATGTAGATTTTTTGGCCGAAAACCTCGAAAAGGTACGCGATATTCTTATTCTCGATGCTTATGGCGCTCTCCCCCATTGCGGATAAGACCTCGCGACGCAAGTTTAACATAAACGCACCCGGAATCAAGCAAAAATTTTTCGCGAATCCCGAATCGAACATGCATTTGCATTTACGCGCGGCAAGCGATATTATGTTCGCATGCACGGCGTAATCATTCCCAAGTCGCCCGACCGCGACGAACTGTATAAAATGATGCAGGAGAACGCCTCGCACGACGTCGCGGACGGCGAGGCGCCGGCTTACGACTGCGGCGCGTACGCAAGGAAGCGCACCGGAAGCCCGCCCAAGGTGCCGAAAGTTTTCGTCACCAACAACTGCGTCTTCGACTGCCAGTACTGCGGCATGAGGCGAAGCGTCGAAAAGCGGTGCAGGTACGTGAACGAACCCCGCGAGATAGCCGAGATCGCGGTTAGGGAGGCAAACAAGAACGGACACGGCGTGTTCATTTCGTCCTCGGTCTTCAGGACGCCCGACTATACCGAGGAGCTGATCGTCGAAACGCTCAAGATTATACGCAGGGTTCTCTGCTACAACGGGTACGTGCACGCGAAGATAATGCCCGGGGCTGACCCCCGGCTAATCGAGCAGGCGGGCTGGCTCGCCGACCGCCTAAGCGTAAACATCGAGCTTTCGCGAAGCGGCGGCTACCAAGCGATCGCGAAGGAAAAAAATAAGCGCGACATCCTGGCGCCGATGTCGTTCATTTGCAAAAAAATTAACGAAAACAAGCAATCAAAAAACCGAAGCGCCTTCAAGGCGTTCGCGCGCTCCGGCCAGACGACGCAGGTCATGGCGGGCGCGATGGGCGAGGACGACAGGGAGCTTATCACGCTCGCCGAGGCGCTCTATAAAAAGTTCGCGCTGAGGCGCGTCTACTATTCCGCGTTTTGCGTTCCCTCGCACAAGCCCGACTGCCTTCCGGTGAAGCCGACGCCGTTCTGGCGGATGAGGAGGCTTTACCAGGCCGACAGGCTGCTGCAGCTCTACGGATTCCCGGCTTCGGACCTGTTCACGGACGAAAGCGCCTTCCTCGAGCGCGACATCGACCCGAAGGCCGTCTGGGCGCTCCGCAACCTAAGTATTTATCCCGTGGAGATACAGAGCGCCGATTACAAGACGCTGCTGCGCGTGCCGGGCCTCGGGGTGGAAAGCGCCAATAAAATTATCAACGAACGAAAAAACCATCGGGTATCGCATTCGGACTTAAAAAAGATGGGCGTCTGGATGAACCGAGCGCGCTATTTCATCACGTGCTGCGGAAAATACGACGGGATTTTTGACGCGGGCGAAGACGACCCGTTCCATTTGCAAACCGATCCGAGCCCCGCGCGCGACGCGTTAAACAAAAAAATCGGCCGGATAGGGCCGGACGATATTGACGCGCTGCGCTACCTGCTTCGGGACGGGACGATCCAGGAAGACTTAGGCGTCATATGATCCTGCCGCAGGTGAGGCAGAACCTATCCGCCGCGTCGTTTAAGGCGCCGCATGCGCCGCATTTTTTTGCCGCCGCCTGTTTTTGCGGCTCGTTTATTTCGGGTTTGTCTTCCTTATTATCGGCGTCAGCCAGCGGCTCCGGCGGAGAGGTTTTTTGCGCCGGGGCCGGCAAGAAATCGTCCGGCATGGCGGCGCCGCCAAAATCTGCCGGCCTTCCGGCCGCCTCGTCCATCCGGAGTCCGCACTTGGGGCAAAACTCAGCCTCCCTTTCCGCGGATTTCCCGCATTTGGGACAGGCGCGCGTCCCCTTTACCGCGCCGATTTTTTCCTGAAGCTCCTTTATTTTTTGCTCGCAGGTCACGATTTCGCCGTATTGTTCGTCGAAAAATTTCCCTAGCGTGCCGCCGTACATGTATATTTCGTGGACTTTCTTGCCGATCGCGAGGTATATGGCGTCGAGCGCCTTTTGTTCGTTCGAAAGGCTCAGCGAGAGCTTCGCGGTCTTTAGCAAGTCGCCCGACGTCTTGGCCGCGCCCCTGGTTATGTTAAGTATTGTCTCGCCTATTTCGGACATCCGTACCCCGCCTTTCTGTTCGCAAATAAATATTTTGCCCTAAAACATCATGTTTTCCATGAACAAGTCGTTGAAGCGCGGATGCGTCGAAAGCCCGATCTCGACCGCCATTTCGGCGATTTCCATAATTTCCGCCTCCGCTTTTTTGCTCACCAAAACCCTCGCGCATCCCCCGAGCGAGCTGTTGCCGACCGCGGCGACCTTACTTCGCAGCTCTTCGGGTATTATGCCGAGCGAGCACGCGCTTTCCAAATCGATTTTATAGCCGAAGCCGCCCGCGAGGTAGACCTTCCCGATGTCGCCGTAGCAGAGCCCCGACTCGATCAAAAGCACCTCGAGGCCGGAGCGCACCGCCGATTTCGCGAGCTGCACCTCGCGCATATCCTTTTGCGTAAACCTGATTCCCGCCTCCGGCGCGATCAAAACGCCTTCGTCAAAAAATTCGTCCGAAAACAGACCCGTTTCGTCCGCGAAGCCGTGCCTGACGAGCTGCGCCGCCGCGTCCACGACGCCGGTGCCGCAAAGCCCTATCGGAAAAGCGTCGCCTATCGTCTCATAATCATATACGCGCCGCGCGGGATCAAAGCTTACTTTGGCGATCGCACCGGGAACGCTGCCGACGCCGTGACCGATGTTGCCCGCCTCGAAGGCGGGGCCCGCGGCGGTCGACGTGACCAAAACAAGGCCGCGGCTGCGGTCGACAAGCGCCATCTCGCCGTTTGTCCCGAGGTCGATCAGCACGACCGGCTTCGGGCCCGCCGTATCGCAAAACACAAGGCCCGCCGCGACGTCGGCGCCGACATAAGCGGATATTCCGGGAAGCAGAGTGACGCCGCAGGCAAACTCGTTGCTTCCGAAAATCTCACGATAGCCGTAGCGCTTGATTCCGGTAAACGCCGCGGTAAAGGGAAACTGCCCGAGCGAATGGCATGGGGTCCCAAGCAGCAGATGCAGCATCGTCGTGTTGCCGGATACCGCTAACTGGCGAATATTTTTCT
>WREB01000062.1 GCA_009779525.1 Defluviitaleaceae bacterium | reverse complement strand
CGACTCGATGTCCCGCTTAATCAGGTCGCCAAGTTCGCGAAGCTTGCCCGACGAAGCCAGCTGGATCCGCGTGATTACGTCTGCGCCAAGCTGCCTCTGCCTGTTGACTTTCGAATGCGCCGAAACGCGCCTTCCGCGAGTCAGCTCCACCAGCTCGAAGGCGACCGTCGTCGTGCCGACGTCGACGGCTATGCCGTACGCCTCCTCGCCTTTTTTTTCGTGCGCGCCGTAAATCGTTTCGCCGTCGGTCAGGCACCATGCGCCGTTTTCGCGCATTGCAGCGGCGTCCGCCTCAAGCAGGCCCGCGAACTCCCTCAGCGCCGTTAGGCCGATTTCTGCGCCGGCAAGAAGGTCGAGGCTTTTGGAATCGACCGAAACATGCATTTCGCGGTATCTGTCGCATTCGGCGGGCCGCTGCGCCTCGTAAGCCTCGAGTATTTTAAACCCGCTGGTTTCGTCCGCGGCGGCGATAAGCTCGATCTCCATTTCGACGGAAACTTTCGTTGCGCACGCCAGCCTGTAACCCTCGGCAAGCAGTTCGCCGCTCAAGTTTTTTTCATCCTCGCGGCAGGGTCTCGGGGCGTTTTTTATTATTTTGACCGCGCATTTGCCGCACGAACCGCGCCCGCCGCACGCAGCCGGCACGTAGAAGCCGTTTTCGCGAAGCGCCTCGAGCAAAGTCGCTCCCTTTTCGGCCACGACCGAAACGCCTGGCCCCCCGCTTTTTTTTACCGATACGAGTATTCCGTTTTTTTCCATCTTCGCTCCCATATGTGTCGCATTCTCTTAAGCGTAAAAAAAGACGCACCATCCCGGCGGGATGATACGCCCTTTACGGCTTCACTTATCTATTCCTGAAGCAGGAAACGTTCGAGGTCGAGCAGCAGCTTGATTTCGTCCCCGACCTGCCCTATGTTGCGGATGAATTGGTTGGCGTAGTTGAGCTTGGCGTTTGGCGGCTGCGAGATCTGGTTTTCCTGGATCGTGGCGGTCTCCTTCACGTCGTCGACGATAAGCCCGATCAGGTAGTCGAGGTAGAAAATCACGACGATGCACGTGGATTCGTCATAGGCTTTTTGTTCCATCCCGAAGCGCCTGCGCACGTTGACGACTCCGATCAGGTCGCCGCGCAGGTTGGTTATCCCCTCGATGTAGTCCGGCATGTCCGGGACATGCGTTATCGCCTGCATCTTTATGATTTCTTTGACTTTCGCTATCTCGATCCCGTAATCCTCGCCGTCTACCTCGAAGGTCAGGTATTGGTCCTTGATCGTATCCTCGACGACTACTTCGGTGTTTAACAACGGATCATGCTCTATAGCCAATAAACTCGCCCCCCCGGCAAGTGAGTATCGTCTTCGGTTTTTATTTGTCGAACAGGCCGGCGACGTCTACGATAAGGCTTATGTCGCCGTTGCCGAGCAGCGTGCAGCCGCTCAGGCCCCTTACTTTTTTGAAGTATTTGGGCATCGACTTCACGACCACCTGCTGCTGGCCTATCAGGTCGTCGACAAGCAGGCAGATCGTCTGCTCGTTGTTCTCAAGCATAATTAATATTCCGTCCTCGATGTTGGTTATCGCGCCCTCGACCCCGAAAAATTCATGGAGGCGAACGATGTTGTAGATTTCGCCGCGTTCGGTGATCATCTCGTTGCCGTTCGGGTCCTTGAAAAGTTTATCCTTCGGCGCCTTGAACGACTTGATGATCGAGACGATCGGGAGCGTGTACCTCGCGCCCGCGAGCAGCACCGACATCCCCTCGATGATAGCGAGCGTGAGCGGAATCTTCAGCGTGAACGCGCTGCCTTCGCCGGGCGTCGAATCCACGATCACGGTCCCGCCGACATACTCGAGGTTGGCGGTCACGACGTCCATCCCGACGCCCCTGCCCGAATAGGCCGTGACGTTTTCGTTGGTCGAAAAGCCCGGGAGGAAGATGAATTGGTGTATCTCTTTATCCGTATACTCCGACTCGGGCTTTTTTAAGAGCCCGTTGTCGATCGCCTTCTTTAATATCTTATCCCTATTTAAGCCTGCGCCGTCGTCCTTGATTATTATGAGGACGTCCCCGCCGGAATTTTTCGCCTCAAGCAGCACGCGCGCCTTTTCCGGCTTGCCCGCCTTTTTTCGGTCGGCGGGCTTCTCCACCCCGTGGTCGATCGAGTTTCTTATGATGTGCATTATCGGGTCGGCTATGTGCTCGATCACGTTTTTGTCGACTTCGGTTTCTTCGCCGACGATGTCGAGCTGCACGTCCTTGTCGAGCTGGCGGCACATGTCGCGCACGATCCGGTGCATCTTATAGAAAGTGTTGGATAGCGGGACCATGCGCATGGAGAGGATTATGCCCTGAAGGTCGTTTATGTTTTTTTGGAGCTGGCGCGTGTCCTTGTGGAACGAATCGAGCTGCAGGCCCTCGAGCTCGGAGTTTTGCGTCACCATCGCCTCGGATATGACGAGCTCGCCCATCAGGTTAAGCAAGTCGTCGAGCTTCTTTACGTTTACGCTGATCATGTGCGCGGGGGCCTGGGAGCTTTTTTTTGCCTGCGACGCTTCTTCGTTCGCCGCGGACGCAGTCTTTTGCAAGACTTCCCGCTTTGGCGCGGGCGATTCCCCGGCCTCGTCATGAGAGGCCTTAGCTTCGGCCTTGTCTTCTTCCGAAATTTCGGCCGCGCCGGGCGCGGCGCCTTCTTCCGGCGCGTCCGTGAGTTCTTCCAAATTGAGCGTCTTGAGGTAGACCGTCTGGCTCAGGTGGTCGTGCACCTTTTTATACGAAGTGTCGCTGCTGAAGTAGAGCATGAAGCCGTTTTTGCGTATGATCTCGATCGCCGAATCGTCGATAATGTCGTCCGGCACGTACGAAACCTCGTGCGCCATGTCGCCGAGGTTATGCACAAGCGTGTACGCCCTTATGTTTTCCATCTCGCAGCCTTCCTCGAAATGGATGCGGACCTTGTAGCGGTGCAGCATGTCGGCCTTGCCCCTGGCCGCTTCGGCTTCGGGTTTCGCGGTTTCGGCCTTTTCGGCTTTCAGCCCAGCGGGGGCCGCTCCCATGCCCTTAAGCACGCCGAGGAAGCTTTTGATGCTCGCCGAAAGCGCGGAGCCGTCTCCGTCCGCGGGTTCTCCGTCTTGTATCTTCATAAGTTCGGCCTTCACGAAATCCGCGCCCTCGAGCACGTGGTCGGAAAGCGTCGGGTAGTCGATATCGGTGGGCGATTCTTCGCGCAGGTAGTAGAAAAGGTCCTCGACCGCGTGGGCGACGCCGGCGATGTTGTCGAACATCATCATCGCGGCCGAACCCTTTATCGTATGCATTATGCGGAATATTTCGTTTATTTGGTCGCTGTTGTACTCAGTCTCGCTTTGCACGATCGTCTGTTCCAGCTGTTCGATCAGAGTGTTCATCTCGAAGATGAACATTTCGAGCATGGATTCCCTGTCGAAATCCGCCAATGCGCGTCACCCTTTCGTAAACGGTTGCGGTTTGGGCATTATTAAACTACATGGGGTAACTAAAAACAAGTGTCAAATTTTGCGGTAGACAGCCGGCATGATATATTTATACTGCGTCGCGGTGTGGTTGAGCGACTCCGAATGGCCGATGAAAAGATAGCCGCCCTGTTCGGTCGCGTCGTAGAAACGCTTGACCAAGTCGTCGCGCGTCTTGTTGTCGAAATAAATCATCACGTTCCGGCAAAATATCACCTGGAACTTGCGCTTGAAGGGAAGTTTCGTCTCCATAAGATTAAACTTGCGGTAGACTATCTGGCTTTTGATTTCGTCTTTGACCGCGCTGTGGGTCGCGTCGTATTTGGCGAAGTAATCCTTCCTCCACCGCTCCGGAAGCGAAACGAGGCTTTCGTCGAGGTAGACGCTCATCACCGCCTTGTCCAGCACCTGCGTCGAAATGTCGGTCGCGAGTATCTGCGTGTTCCAGCGGTCTGGCCTGCCCTTGAAGTAATCCTGCACGATCATCTGCAGCGTGTTCGATTCCTCCCCGGAAGAGCAGGCCGCGCACCAAAGGCGCAGGTCTTTTTCCTGCCGGTGCGCGTCCTCTATGTACGGAAGTACCGTTTCGCGGAAGTAGTCGAAATGGTCGACCTCGCGCATAAAAAACGTGTGGTTGGTCGTGACCTTGTCGATGAAGCGGACGACCGCCTGCTGCGTCTTGTCGCCGACGAGGTAGTCGTAGTACTGGGTGAAGTCGTCGAACCCGAGCTCGAGCAGCGTCGTCCGCAGGCGCGAATATATGAGCGATTTTTTTTCGTCGCCCAGGTTGATGCCGAAATTGATTTTTATATAATCGCGAAGCAGCGCGAATTCTCTGTCGGTGATGTCCTTCATTTTCAGGCTCCCGGCGGATTGTGGCGATAATAATAACATGAGGCTGTTTTAATGCAAACAGACGGAGGATTGGCGATCGGCGTAATCGCCGAATACAACCCCTTCCACAACGGGCACCTCTTTCATTTGGAAGAGGCGAAACGCATGACCGGCGCGCATAGCGTCGTAGCGGTTATCGGCGGCAACTTCACGCAGCGCGGCGAGCCCGCCCTGTGCGACAAGCGCAGGCGATGCGAGATGGCGCTTAGGTGCGGCGCGGACTTGGTCGTCGAGCTTCCGTTCATATACGCCTGCGCCGGAGCGAGCTATTTCGCCTGTGCCGCCGCGCGGATCCTTGAAGCCTCGGGGATAGTCGGGTACTGCTGCTTCGGAAGCGAAACCGGCGACATGCAGACGATAGCGAACGCGGCAGCCGCGCTTGCCGACGAATCCGGCGAATTTAAAAAAAACCTGCGTAAAAAACTCGGGGAGGGGATTTCTTTTGCCTCGGCGCGCGCCGCGGCGCTCGAAGAAACTTGCGGGATACCAAAAATTTTTATGACGCGCCCGAACGACATACTCGCGGTCGAATACGTCAGGGCGCTGAACGGGTTATCATCCAAAATCGAACCGGTGGCCGTCAGGCGCGCGGAATACGGATTCAACGCGCGCGCGCTGCGCGGCCTTGTTTACGACGGCCGGATAAGCGAAGCAAAGAACTATATGCCCGAAAGCGCCTTCGAAATTTTGCGACAGGCGGCGGAAAACGGCGAAACCGCGCGGCCGGACGCTTTCTTCCAGGCGATCGCCTACCTGCTTCGGACAATGCCGCCCGAGCGAGTAAGGACGCGCGCGGAATTTTCCGAGGGCCTCGAAAACAGGTTTATTAGGTTTTGCGAAGGCGCGGGCTCGCTCGACGAACTGCTTAAGACGGTAAAAACGAAGCGATTTACTTTAACGCGCCTCAAGCGCGCCGCAAACAATCTTCTGCTCGACATCGGGGCAGACGAGCTGCGCGAGGCAAAGCTCGCGGGGCCTCCCTACATACGCGTGCTCGGCTTCAAAAGGGAAAGCGCGCGCCTGCTCTCCAAACTGCGCGAACGCGCGGCGCTCCCGGTCGTCGTTAACCTAAAGCACGCCGCGGCGCAGCTTAACGGCGGCGCGCTTAGGCTGCTTGAAAGAGAGATCGCGGTCGCCGACATCTATTCGCTCGCCTACCGCCGGCCGAAAAAAATCGGTTACGAATATTCGGTTCCGCTGGTTATCTTGTAAAGCGCCCCGCGTCGATAAGCGCCTTGTTTACCGCGCTTACGACCGCGCGAAGCGACGAGGCGCCTATGTCGCCGGATAGGCCGGCGCCGAAATACGTTTTTTTGCCGGACGCCGTTTCGGATTCGATTTCGACGTAGGTGATCGCGCGGGACCTGTTTCCGCTTTCCATCGCGTGCTGGCTATAGTTTTTGATTTCGAACCCGAACGAAAGAAAACCGGAAAGCGCGTTGCAAAACGCGTCGACCATGCCTCCGCCCTCGCCCGCTACTTCCGCCGTCTCACCGCCGACCGAAAGCACCGCCTTTATCGAAGCCGGCTCTCCGGAACTCTCGCTGTATTTTTCAAGCAGCACCGGATTTGAAAGATTGATGTAAGTCTCTTTAAACAGGCCGTACACCTCGTCCGGCGTCATCTCGTTTCCGTTGGCGTCGCACGCCTCGATGACTTTCGGCCCGAAGTCGCCCTGCATTTTTTTCGGCACGGTTATCCCGTAGTTGTGCTCGAGTATGAACGCGGCGCCGCCCTTTCCGGACTGGCTGTTGAACCGGATTACCGGGTCGAAGCTGCGCCCGACGTCCCTCGGGTCGATCGGAAGGTACGGGACTTCCCAAGTTCCGTTTCGTTCCTTCATCCGCTTCATTCCCTTGTGGATCGCGTCCTGATGCCCGCCCGAAAACGAGGTGTAAACGAGATCGCCGGCGTAAGGGTGCCGAGGGTGCACCGGGATGCCCGTCGATAACTCGTAGACTTCGATCGCTTTGTCGATGTCGGAAAAGTCGAGCCCGGGGTCGATCCCCTGCGAATACAGGTTTAACGCGAGCGTGACGATGTCGGCGTTGCCGGTGCGCTCCCCGTTGCCGAAGAGCGTGCCCTCGACTCTGTCGGCGCCCGCCATCAGCCCGAACTCGGTCGCCGCGACCGCGGTCCCCCTGTCGTTGTGCGCGTGCAGGCAGACGATGATGTCCCCGCGGTTCGCCAAATTTTTGCACATGTACTCTACCTGGTCCGCGTGCACGTTCGGCGTCGCGCTTTCGACGGTGAGCGGCAGATTGACGATTCTCCCATTTCTGCCGCTCCACGCGTCCATTACGGCGTCGCAAACCTCGAGCGAAAACTCGATTTCGGTCTGCGAAAAGCATTCCGGCGAATACTCGAACGCGAACCTTTCGGGCCCGTACAGTTCGGCCATCTCGTTTAATAGGTTCGCGCCCTCCACGGCGATTTCGACGATCTCATCCTTGGTCTTCTCAAAGACGATCTGCCTCCAAAGCGGGGCCGTGTTGTTGTACAGGTGTACGATCGCCCTCCGCACGCCGCGAAGCGCCTCGAAAGTCCTTCTGATAATTTTTTCGCGGGACTGCGTAAGCACCTGAACCGTCACGTCGTCAGGGATCAGGCCGCGCTCGATTAGCGCCCGCGCGAATTGGAACTCCGTCTCCGACGCCGAGGGGAACCCGATTTCGATTTCCTTGAAACCCGTCTCCGTCAAAAATTTGAAAAATTCAAGCTTTTTTTCCAGCGACATCGGCGTCTTTATGCTCTGGTTGCCGTCGCGAAGATCGACGCTGCACCATGCCGGCGCTTT
>WREB01000061.1 GCA_009779525.1 Defluviitaleaceae bacterium | reverse complement strand
TGCGAAGCCCATGTATGTCTCGCCCTCAGGCGGCCCGAACTCGGTGAACTCGAAGCAGTCGAAACCCATTTCCTTTGCGCGGTCCATCGCCCCGAAGAGATCGAGCCCCCCGTTTTTTAGCAAACCCGCGAACGAATAACTGCTTACGCCTATCTCCATAATTATTCTCCGTCCTTACATCATCTTTTCGACCGCGGCGATCTGCTCGAGGTAATCCTCGCTCTCCGCGTGGATTATGAACCAGAGCCGCGTTTCGGCCCGCCGTATCTCCCTGATGTAGTCGATGAATTTGACCGTCGTGTTGAGCTTCGTGTGCCCGCTGATCGAGGCGTAAGGCACGAACGCGATGTCGCCGCCGAACGCGTCGAATATGGCCGCCGGGTCGACGTGCGGGTAGTGGATCTCCATCCCCAAAAGCTTGATTCCGGTATCGCGAAGGTTTCCTATCTGATGTACGAAGTTGCCGCAGCAGTGCAGAAACAGCCCGCCAAGCTCCTCGCTGATCCGCTTTACGTAAGGCGCGCCGAACGCGGCGTATATTTCGGCCGAAAGCAGCGGCATGTAGTCTTCCGTCATGCAGACCCCGACGTCGTCGGGCAGCCATATGAACGGCCAGACGTTTCCGCTTAGCCTCCCGCCGCTTTCTTTTATCGTGAAGCGCAGCAGCGCGATTAGGTAGTCGGTCACGAAATTTAGGAACTTGTGGACGACTTCCGGGCGCTCGTACATGCTGCACATGAAGTCCGTCTGCTCCCAAAGCAGCGCGGACGTCGTGAGCGGCCCCTGGAAGTCCACGGAGGTGCAGTACAGTTCGTCCGTCTGAAGCTTTTCGGAGACGTCCCTAAAAAGCCTTATCCCGCTTCCGGCGTCGGCGTCCCAAAAGTTGAAGTCCTTGCCCTCCCATTCGTCTAAAAAGCGCAGCGCGTCCTCGGGGCTGCGTATTATCGGTTCGACGAACGGCAGAAAGCCCGCCGAATACTTTATCTCGCCGCCGAAGAAGGACGCGGTGCTTACCGTCCCGAAGTCGCAGATCAGCTTTGGCACGTAATGGCCGGGGTATTTTGAATTGGCGATAATGTTTTCGGCGGCGTTTACCGCCATTTGCGCATGGTCCCTCAGCTGGCGGTAGTACGGTTCCTGCGTGACGCAGGTGTACGCCGTCTTTACCTTGCCCTCCCAAAACGCGCGCAGGTGTTTCTTTGTCGCTTCGAGCCTCGAATCGGGGTAAGCCTCGCCAAACCTCGTCATATGATCAGTCCCCTCTTATAATTGAAACAAGCGCGCCTTCCAGCCTGTGCTCTTTTATTTCGGCGACGCGGACGTGCAGGCCGTATTCGTCGAGCTCGGGCGTCTGCCCGTCCTCCGGGATCGTGCCGAGCAGCCCGAAGACGAACGCCGCGAACGAATCGTATTCGTCGGTCGGAAGCTGCACCCCAAGCTCGTCGGACAGCTCCGAAAGGGAAACCGTCCCGCCGACCTTCCATGTCAGATCGTCGATTTTTTCTATCCTTGGCTTGTCGGGCGGAGCCGATTGGTCGTCCTCGAGGTCGCCGACCAATTCTTCAAGTAGATCGTTCATCGTGACGACACCGGACATTCCGCCGTACTCGTCGAGCACCACGGAAAAGTGGCTCCGGTTCTTCTTCATGTTTCTAAAAAGCATGTCGGAGCGGACGGACTCGGGCACGAACTGCGCGGGCCGCACCGCCTGCGCCATCACGGTCACGCGGCTCTTGTCCTTTAACCGGAAATAGTCCTTGGTGTTTAACACCCCGACTATGTCGTCCTGGTCTTCGCCGCAGATGGGGTAGCAGGTGAATTTATGCTCGGAAACGGTCTCGTCCCACTTATCGCCGTCCTCTTCCAGCCAAAGCGAAACGATGTTTGTCCTGTGGGTCATCACGTCCGCGGCGGTTAGATTGCCGAACTCGAACACGTTGTGGATGATATCCTTTTCCTCTTCGTCGATCGCTCCGGTTTCGCTGCCGGCGTCGACCATCATCCGTATCTCCTCTTCGGTGATCTCCTCCTCGGGGGCGTCCGGGCGGATCCGTATAAGCCCGAGCAGTATGTTGGCTGAAGCGGAAAGAAAAAAGACGACCGGCGCGAACAATATGGAGACCGCGCGTATCGGGCCGGAGAGCGTCAGGCTTATGCGCTCGGCGTACTTCATCGCTATGCGCTTCGGGACGAGCTCGCCCAAAACGATCGAGAAATACGAAAGCGCCAGCGTGACCAGCACGATCGAAATGTTGTTGATGGTGTTCGGCGCGAACGACAGGCCGGCGCCAATCAAAAAGCGCGTCAGCCTCGCCGCTATGCCCTTGGCTGCGAAGGCGCTCGCCAGAAACCCCGCGAGCGTGCTTCCGACTTGTATCGTCGCGAGAAACTTCGAAGGCAGCTTCGTCAGCCCAAGCAGCCTTGCGGCGCGCCTGTCGCCTCCGGCGGAAAGCTTGTCGAGCTTGGTTTGGCCGGTCGAGATCACCGCGATCTCGAAGCACGAAAAAACGAAGTTAACCATGATAAGAAGCAGCAGGAACAGAAGCTGCCGTATCAGCGGGCCGTCTTCGGGCAAATGCATCACCTCTTTGCGATAATTAAGCGCCGGCGCCGCGCCGGCAACGCGCTAATACAGGAAGCCGGGGCCGGTCCGTTCGACCGCCTTCCCGATAACATCCGCAAACGTATGCGCGTCGAATATATATTGGTGTTTCAACTCGTTTTCGTTGATGAACGCGACAAGCCTCTCCCATTCCGTTTTCGCCCCGCCGGCGTCGCCCCGCGCCTTAAGCGCGAAAACCTTGGCGAATCTGTTGCACAGTTCGCGGTGGAATAAAAACGGCTCCCATTCGGGCATACGCAGCGCGTTCCGGTTTACGATCGGAAAAAAGCCCGTAGTCGCGCGAAGTATCGCGCGCATGTTTGTCACGTAACCCGAAATGTCCTTTTCGGAGCGGAGGGCCGGAAGGTCGAAAAGCCCGGTCAGCTTCTTCAGGTATTCGAACAGATAAAGCCCGTCGGAATTGTAGACGCTTTGATAATAGCCGACCGCCTCCGCCTCGTAGCTTTTCGCGCCTCCCCAAAGCGCCCTGGCGCCCAGGTTCATCGCGGACGCGTCGGGGAAGAAGCAGCGCTGCATCTGGCACATGACGCTTCCGTTGAAGCCCTGCCCGCGTATGTTTTTTAAATCTTCGAACAGGACTTCGGATTTTAGCTGGCCGCCCAGGTCGAAGTTCGCCATCCAAAGCAGGTGGTAGTCGAATAAAAACGAGTCGCCATCAAAGACTTCCCTCCACAAGCGAAGCCGCTCGAGCGCCTCCTCGAGGGATTTTGGCGGTTCGTTGGCGTTTCGCTTATATGGCGCCAGTTCACCGTTAAATTCATATTCGGTCGGGAACGGCTTCGAATAGTCGCGCCCTATCGGGGCGAACATCATCGTGAACCGCCCGGGGTTGTTGAATTTTTGCGACTGGGGCGCGAAAAGCAGGTCGCAGTAGATCAGGAAGACGACTTTTGCCGTAAGTCCGCGCTCGGTCAAAAGCGCGTCGATCTCGTTTAGCAGGATCACGTACCAGTCGGACGGGATGTGTTTGCTGCAGCCTTCGCATTCGCAGTGGCTGTTGGCGCCGTCGGAGAGCCAGACGTGGACGTAGTCGACTTCGGGGTTGGATTCGCAATAGCCGCGGACGGTTTCGGCTAAAATTTTGCGCGCGGACGTGTTTGAATAGCAGAGCTCCGTGTTAAGCGGCACCCCGCCGTTTATTTCCCTCGAGCCGTTGACAAGCGCGAAATAGCCGCGTTGCGCCTCGGGGATTTTATAATCGCCCGAGGCCCAGCTTACGCCCGGAATCCCGAAGGGTTCGCAGGTCCAGCCGTGGCCGACCGCGTGGTACATCAGCCCCCGCTTTTTTACTTCCGCGCGAACGCCAATGCTTATTTTCGCCGCTTCCTCGGGCGTGAACGGTTCTGGCGCGACGCTTGGGTTGTTTTCGTGCGAATACCATCTCCTGAAAAACTCGTACGGCTTGAAAAACTGCATGAAATAGCCGTTGTAGCCCGCCTTGGGAAGCCAGTCGACAAGCGCCGTGACGTGTTCGAAGGAGCAGGCGCCCTCGACGCAGACGGCCCTGTGGCGGTTTTTCGCCTTTTCTCGCACGAAAACCGAAAATTCGCCGAACGGCTTTTTCGGCGCGCGCTCCCCGCCCGGGCCCGGCCGGTCGAATACGCAGCCGAGTTCCTTGAGGAAGCGGTAGACGCCGACGAGAACGCTTCGCGGGTTTGATCCCGTGATCGCCCCGCAGCAGCCGTCGACGTTTATGTGTATCGCGTCGTCTTTCGACGGGTCGGGAAGCTCGTCGCCCCACAAGTCGTCGACGCCGAGGTGGATCGCGCCGTCGCATTCGCCTTCGCCCCGTTCGGCGATTTTGACCGAGGGATCCATCGCGGTAATGTAGCGCGCGAGTTCGTCCGCGGCAAAGCGAAGCGTCTTGTCGCCGGCCGGTTCGTGGATTTTTATCGCGAGAGTTTTCAAAGCGCGCTTCCCACGAAGACTTGCAAGTCGACCGGTAGCTCGGTCAGCGTCCGGACTTCGGACTTATATTTGCCGAGCGTTTTTTCGACGACGTAGTAGTCCACCCCGGGGATGACAATTTCGTTCCATTTGCTGCCCGCGCCGCGTATGGCGACGTCGAGCATCGTGACTATCTGGCCGCCGAGCGGCTCCTCCGAATTGAGCGTGATCGCGCCGTAAAATTCCTGGCATTCGGTGTAGCCGGCGTTGTGCGTGCCCGTGTACGGCTTCTGGCGGGTCAGGTCGATATTTTTCCCGATTTTTTCGCATACTTCTTTTTCGCGCGACTTAAAGTAAACGACTAACGCCTGCTCCTGCGTCTTTGCTGGAAGCCCTTCGGCCGCGACCTTTGCGTAGGCGTCGTAGCCCGCGCGGTAGGCGCCCTGCACGAACGAGAGCCAGAAGCGCTGGTCTTCCGTCAACAGAGATTCCTTTTTTACCGCGACGACGCTGCAGCGCTCGCACGCGGTCAGGCCCGCGCATTTTGGCGCGACGCCTAGCGAAACCACGTCGCCCTCCATAATCGGGCGGTTGAGCGCCTTGCCTATCAGCGTGCGCCCCGCGTCGTTGGCGTTGACGATTATGTCGAACCCCATGTCCTCGACGCCGAGCTCCGACGCTATAGCGTACCCCCATCCGGCGAGCTGCGTCTCGAGGAGCCCGGGCGTAAGGATGCCGAGCATCCCCTTTATCATCACGTCGCAAATCTTGCCGGCTTGCGAAAGCAACGCCATTTCCTCGTCGGACTTTTCGTATTTGACTTTGTAATACAATTCCTGCATGTCTATTATCGCCGACGGATCCCCGAAGTATTCGGCGAGCGAGTCGCGCATCGCGACCGGCAGTATCTCGCGGGGGGTAAGCAGCGCGATTTTCTCTATTTTTTTACCGCAGCATTCCTCGATCACGTCCGATAGGCGCTCGGCCTCGACGGGGTACTCCTCGTCGGCTAATTTAAGCATTTCGAGCTTGTGGACGAACGTGCCTAAATCCAGCGCGAGCTGTTCTGCGACGTAGCCGCCCTCGAGGCCGGCTAGCAGATGGAAGCCGTTCGCGCCGATTAGCCCCGCGACCGGCTCGATTGTTATGTTGGTGTTGCCTCCCAGGTAAGGGACGTCGCCGCAGTAATGTTCGTCGCTGTACACGAACCCGGCGTCGAACCCGGCCTCGCGTAGCTTTTTATAGACGATCTTCCTGCGCCGCTCGAACTCGCCCTTGGTTGCGCGAAGGTTTTTGTCGATCGCCGGAGCGTCGGCCAAAATTTTCCCGATCGCCTGCGCCTGGCGGTTCCATTTCTTCATCTCAAACATAGACACCCCCGCAAAAAAATCAGGGAAGCGCGTCGATATGACGCATCGCTTCCCCGTACGCGCCGTAATTTAATTTCGGCCGAAGCTCGCGCTCTATGTAGAGCTCGATGTATTTGTCCCCGGTTCTTCGTTCGATTCTGGCTTCCATTAAGTCCTCGATGATTCTGCCCTGCGACTTGAAGCAGGAGATGGCCTCGCAAACCAACCGCTCGGCTTCCATGGGCGCTGCTATCGCCCTGTTTGCGCGAAGCGGCAATTTGCCTTGCTCGAGCGCGTCCTCGGGCGAAAAGTCCGCCCAAACCGAATACTGCAGCGCGCTAACAACCCTCGAGAGATTTCCCCCTATATCCGTTACTACCGCGTCGCCCGCCTGCGGCGCGAAGTAGTCCGCTGCGAAGGACGCGGCCTCGTGGTCCGCGTGCTCCCTGTTATGGTTGGGCATTATCAGGCGCGTCGCGCCGATCTCGCGCAGCAGCCAAACGAGGCTTGTAAACGCTCCGGTCCCGCCGCCCGCCAATTTGTTGGCCATGTACAAGTAGGCGGAAAAGTCGGGGAGCCCGAGGTTCGTCACGTTTTGCTCGGGTATCCCAAGGCGCGCGTAGGCGGCCTTCGACTCCGCCTCGCGTATGGAAACTATGCTTTGCTTGAGCGACGCGTCGCTGTAGCCGCAGTCGCCCGCGCAAAAAATTACGACGAAAACCCGCGCGCCGGCGCCGAGCGCGGCAAGCAGCGCGTAGCCCGCGCCGAGCAGCCCGTCGTCGTCGTGGGGCGAAAAAACCGCGACGCGTTCGCGGCCCCCGGCGAAGCCGGGAAATATCGCGGAGATGTCGACGCTTTTTTGCATCCTGCGAAAATCGTAGTATTCGAAATCCAAAAGGCACGGCCCGCTTCGTCTTCGATGTGCTGGTACGCTTGCCGCAAGTATATTCTAAAGGGTTTGAAGGGGCAATCAAACGTATGTTCGAATTATTTGAAAACAATTCGAAACGGCGCTCTATTTACGAAATCAATGCAAATCCGGAATAATACCGGACTGCACTTCCTCGATCAACGACTTTACGTAAGCGCGTAGCTCCTCAAAGGTGATTTCGTCGTAATAATACTTCAGGGCGTAATGGATTATATATGTATTTAAACTTCCGTCTTTCGTGCTTTCTTTCCTTATGTTTAAATAATACTGTTGGCGTTTGCGGTTAAATTCGATTATTTGTTCGTCGGTGTATTTTTCATCGGCTTCGTCATAATTGGTGTACCCGGTCTTCATCGCGTATATCTGCGCGCCCGAAAGGTCGGCGATCAC
>WREB01000060.1 GCA_009779525.1 Defluviitaleaceae bacterium | reverse complement strand
GGCGTCCCTGATCCCGATCCCGCTCACGAGCGGGTAGACGGTCGTCGCGCGCGCCTTGTGGTAATGGGAGTAGTCGTTGTTGAGCATCCTGTCGATCACCAGGTTTTCGCCGATTATGTCGGTGATTGTCGCAACGGTGGTATGGAACCCGTACTGGCCCTGGTTCATTATCAAAAGGCCGTCGCCGACGCAAAAGATTCCAGGATCCTCGACCGGGACGTCGTAGTGGCCGTAGCCGGTCGACATGGTTAAAGACGACGAGACGCACGCGGGCTTGTACAGGACCGTGTCGGGGCCGCCGCCTAAAACGAAAACGCCTGTGCGAAGGTGCAGCGAGTCGCGCATTGTGTATCTGCCCGGAAGCACCTTGACGATCCCGCCCCCCGCGGCCGCCGCGCAGTCCACCGCCGCCTGTATCGCGGCGTTGGTGTTCCCGCCGAACTCCGCGCTTCCGATTCCCGCGGTATAGGTTTTTTTATCCGCCATTTGTGACTCCTTTTTTGCTCTATTTTAACATGCGGATTTGATATGGGCGGAAGTTATTGCAAAAAAACGCGTTAAAAATTTATCCGTCCATAAATATCATTGATACTTAACCCCGCTTCTTTCCATAAAGGCAAAACCCATGATTTGGTTAATTGCGGACTCTATGTATTCGCTGGCGCCCTCATAAAATAACGCGCCTATAATTTCGCGCACGCGAAGCATTTCCTTCAAGCCGCCGCATGAAAGTTTTTTTTCCGCGATAAGCTCGTCGATCATACACAATACCCTGTCGCCGTACGCCCGGCTGTTTAGGCGCACGGCCCGCCTGGCTTCCACGGCGATATTGCCGACGGAGAGGCTACTCACCGCGCACCCAAACGCGAAAGATTCGCGCGATATTTTCGCAAATTGACGGGTCCAAGATATCGGTTGACTTATTTTCCAACGGGCGGATGTTTATCAGCGAATTATATTCCAGCATGTCTTTTTCCGGGTAATAGTTGAACCCCCACAAGTTTTTTTGCGACGAATTGTCCGCCAGCAACTCCGCCTCAAGGTCCGCATGCCATTCGCCGTCGTACGCCAAAATCTCCCGCCGCAAATCCGCGACGAACTTCACCATAAACTCGCCAAAATTTTTATGCACGCAATTACGGAAATCATTCAAACCGATTTGACTATGCAGAATCATGCCGAGCACCTCAAAATTCTGGCTTTTACGTTCATGATATCATATAGTTGACTAAATAAATGCGCCGTCGCATATTTAGCATTAGACAGAATCATTTATACTCTCATAAACAGGAGGCTTGCGCATGACGAAGCGGCAGAGGCTTGACACGGTTTTCGCGGGGGGCGCTCCGGATCGGACCCCGGTGCTCGGGGGCTGGATCGCAAGCAGGGACTTGATCCTCGGCGTGACCGGGAAAACCAGCGAGGATTACCGCGAAAACGCCGAGGAGGTGACGCTCGAGGCCTACCGCCTGCTTGGGATGGACGGGCTCATCGGGCTTTTCACAACGCAAAGCGAGGACGGCTACCGCACGACCAACCGCGACAACTACCTCAAGGCGGACACGGGCATGTCTTTCGAGGAATGCGTCCGCAAGGTCGAGGAGCTGCCCTCCGCCTCCGAAACGGAAAAAAACTTCGATTTCGATAAGGCGGTATCGGATTTTCGCGCGTCGCTGACCGGCTTCCAGCAAAAATGCGGCGACATGGTCTACATGCCCGCGCAGTGGGGCGCGGGGGCGAAGGCGAGCTGGTACGGCGAATACGGCTACGAAAACTTTTTCCTGCTTTACGGATTAAGGCCCGACTTAGGGATCAAGCTTTTTGAGGTCGGGGGCGCCTACGGACGCTTTAGGTCGAGGGTGATCGCCGAGATGGTGAGGGAGGGGCTTTTTCCCAAGGCGCTGCTTTTCGGCGAGGACATATGCACGCAGCGCGGGCCGATGATCTCGACGAAATTTTTAAAGGAGCATTACGCCCCCGCGCTTGCCTACGGGCTCGAGCCGCTGCTTGAGGTCGGCTGCAAGCCGGTCTGGCATTCGGACGGAGACGTGCGTCCCCTGCTCCCGATGCTTATCGACTGCGGCGTGCAGGGCTTCCAGGGTTTTCAGCCGGAGTGCGGGATGACGATCGATTTCATGTCGAAGCAGCGCACGAAGGACGGCGGGAAGATTTTAATATTCGGTCCGTTTTCGGTGACGACCGAGCTGCCGGTGCTAACCCCCGATGAGATACGCGGCCTTGTCAGGCGCGTGAAGGAAATATGCGAGGACGAGGCGGATCTCGTGTTCTTCACCTCCAACACGATAATACCGGACACGCCGCTCGAAAACCTGCTCGCGCTTTACGACGAAATCAGTAACTCATAAGTTTTTTGCAAGAATTTCGCTCAAGTAAATTTACAAATCAAATGAGCGTCGCCTCGGCAGCCTGCGTCAAGCCGGGCGCCGCGCCGTTTCGAAGGTAGCAGCCAACCACCGCGTTCGCGAAGCGCAGACGCTCCGCCGGACTTAGCCCGGCGGCCTTCGCGGCTATGTAGCCTCCGTTGAACGTGTCCCCCGCTCCGGTGGTCAGCAGGGGTTTTTCGCAGTAGATTTGCGCCGCGGCGTGCTCGCCTTCTTCGGCGGACGCCGAAACGGCGTAGCGGGGCGTGTGCACGACCAGTTCGTCTAGTCCGGTCATGCGTCTTACCGCCTCGATTTCGCCGGGTTTTGGCGCTTCGTCGGCGGTTATTTTTTTTCCGTACAAACCGAACACGACGGCGGCTTCATGCTCGTTAAGGCTAAGCGTCGCCGGAACGACTCCGTTAAGGACGCCGAGCGTTGAAATCATTTCCCTAAGCGCCGACTCCTCGCGCTTCCTGACGTCGGCGAAATCGAAGAACATCCGCCGCCTTTTGCCGTCGGCAGGCAGCGATTCCGCGATTTTGGCGACGATTTCCCCGAACGCGGGCATGAGCGACCAATAGCCGACCGCTATGATGTCCGAACCGGAAAAAATTTCCGCTAATCTATCTTTCCCGACCGAAGCCGCAAGCGACGCGTAGTCAAAATTTATGGTCGGTTCGATAAACGGCAGCATCAGCTTGCCGTCGTCGAACTCGTAAATGTTCGTCATCGCCGGATTTCCCGCCGATATCACCCGGCATTTTTTTTCGAACGGCTGAAAGACCGGGTCGAGTTTTTCTTCGCCGAACAGACCGACCATGACCGTGCCGATTCCTAGCGACGCGACGGCGTTGCCGGTATTGGCGGTAAACCCGCCGTGGGAGCGGCGCTTGCGGATTATTTCCGCCGAGACGCCCCCCGCCCCGCCCTGTCTGATCCGGTCGGCGAATTGGTTCATTTTGGAATAGACGGCTACGTTGTTGTCCTTGTCCCTGTTTTCGACGATTTCAAACACTTCGTCCACGTAGCCGTCGAAGCCTAAAGTCACCGTCTTGGCGCATTTCTTTACCGCGCCGATGATTTTTTTTATTTCCGAATCCATTTCGCCTACCCGCGAACCTGGTCGTTGTAGTTTTCGATTATCACGCGCAGGCTTTCGACGTATGTCGCGATCGCGGTAGCGGGCGGCTCGTTCATGAAGATCCGGTAGTCGGGCGGATCGAAGTCGTCGTAGCGATAATGCCTGCCGCCGTAAACCGGCAGTGTGTCCCAATAGTCGAGGCACGCCTCGTAGTACGTCCAGTCGTAGTAGGGCGAGCGCTCGATCTTCTGCCATTCGGTATCGACGAAATTTTCCCAGTACTCCACGAAATCCGCGCTGTCGGGCACGCTTCCCGCAAGGCCTTTGTATCCGTAGTCCCGGAGGCCCCTCGTTACTTTTTGCATCGCGGAATCGCCGACGCAGTTGAAGACGTAGTCAAGCAAGTTAAGCGCGCCGTCGCGGTTTTGCGCGCCCTTCATTATGCTGACCGCGTTGGTTTTTATGCTGAACTCGCGCCCGTCGCCGTAAACCGGCATCGGGACCCATTCGAGCGCCTCGCCGTCGCCGTCGGTGAAGCCGAAGAAGCACGTCGGGTCGTACGCGGGTATTCCGCACGCGATCATGAACGGGTAGCGTTCGCCGCTGTACGCGTAGTTGGTCCACGGGGACGGCATCTCCTCGGTGTAGATGTCGAGGATGTTGTAGCCGTTGTAAATCATGTCGGCTAAGTCGCGAAGCCTCTGCGAATCCGCGATCACTTCGTACGTGCCGTCGTCGTTTTCTTCGAAGACCCTGACTAAGTAATTGAACGCGGTGCCGTTCATCGTCGCGACGTATTCGGGCTTCCCGTCCCCGTCGAGGTCGAGTTGGCCGACGTGCTGCGCCAGCCCGTAGTACGCGTCCCAAGTCCATTCGCCCCGCATGAAAAGCTGCGCGGGACGCTCGACCCCGAGGCGCGTAAGCAGATCGGCGTTGTAGCAGATGGCGGTGGCGGCGTTTTCCCAGGGCGGAAGCACCCCGTAGTAACCGCCCTTGAATCGCGAGAAGCCCTGGAGCCCGAACGCCTGGTGGCCCAGGAGCATCGTGAAGTGGTCGATCTCATCCTGCGCGAACGGTTCGAGCATTTCTTTCGCCAAAAAATATTTGCCTGTCCTTATCAAATCGTAGCCTTCGCCGGCGACGAGCCCGGCGGTGACCTGCTGCTGGTCGAGCCCGGGCAAAAGATCGACGATGGCGCCGTGAAGCTCCTCCCACTCCTGAATGGCCATGAATAACGCGTAGCCCCAGTTGGCCTTGTTGTTGTTGAAGCGCGTCGTCTCGCGGTCGACCCATTTTACGACGGTGTTGGTATAGTCCTTTGTCTTCCAGTCGCCCGATACGGCGATGTCTTCTTCGTCTATCTCGCTTTTATCCGAATCGGATTGCAAGTCGGCTTGCGTCGGCGCCTGCGTCGGAGCGACAGCGCCAATATCGCCTCCGCCGCCGCAGCCGCCGATAAGCAGGGCGATGGCTAACGCGGCGGCCAAATAGACTTTACTGCCATTGATTGCCTTTTTCATTTTTTCCTCCGTTTCGCCTATCGCGTCTTGATGAACTCGTTGTGGTCGTCGATCAGCGCCTGTAGCTGCTCGATGTACATCGAGACCGCCGTCGACGGCGGATAGTCGACGAACACGCGGTGGTTCGGGATGTCGTAGAGCGAGGACCTCCAGCCGTGGTAGCCGCCTTGTATAATCGGGAGCGCGTTCCAATAGTCGAGGCACGCCTCGTAGTACTCCCAGCTGTAGTGCGGGTATTTTGTGAACGTGTCGTACGCGTTGTCGATGTAGTTCGCCCAGTACTCGAGGTATTCGGCGCTCTCGGGCACGCAGCCGGTCATCCCCACAAAGCCGTAGTCGATCCTTCCCTGCGTGACCATCTGCATCGAAGTGTCGCCGACCGCGTTGATCACGAAATCCAGGAAGTTAAGCGCGGCGTCCGGGTTTCCGGCGCCCTTTAGAATATAAAGGCCGCGCCCGCCGCCGTTGAACTCGTTGTCGTCGCCGTACGCGGGCATCGGCACCCATTCGAGGAATTCGCCGATGTTGTCCTTGAAGCCGAAAAACACCGTCGGATCGTACGAAGGTATTCCGACGGAGCTTATCCACGGATACTTTTCGCTCCCGAACGAATAGCCCATCCACGGCTGCGGCATTTCTTCCTGGTAAATTTCGAGGATGTTGTAGCCGGTGTAGATCATGTCGGCGAAATCGCGCAGGCGCTGCGTGTCGGCTATGTTTTCGTAGGTGCCGTCGGAAAGCTCGCGCATGACTTCGACCATGTAGCGAAAATGCGGGGCGTTGGCCGTCGCGACGTAATCCGGCGTCCCGTCCCCGTCCATGTCGAGCTGCCCGACGTACTTGACCATCTCCCAATACGCGTCCCAAGTCCATTCGCCCCGCATGAAAAGCTCGCGCGGCGTTTCGACCCCCAGCCTGTTTAACAATTCCAGGTTGTAGAGCATCGCGTGCGCCCCGAAATTCCACGGATAGCTCGGCCCTATGAAGTGCCCGTCGTAGATGTTCATCCCCATCTGGCTGTTTATCTTGGTCCCGTATCTGTTGACGAAGTAATCGTAGTCGTCGTCGAAAGTCATTAGCAGATTGTTCATCGGCCAGTACGCTCCGCTTTGCACGAAGTCGTACCCCTCGTTCGCGTTGATTCCGGCTAAAACCGCCGGGATCTCAAGCGCCGGAAGCATCAGCATCGTCGCGCCGGTGTTGTGCTGCCACTCGAGTATCGCCATGTAATAGGGATAACCCCAGTTGATTCCCTTAAGCGAGAACGTGAGCGCCTCGCCGTCGATGAACTTGACGGTCTTGCCCGAATGGTCGGCGGTGCGCCAGTCGGTCTCTATCGCTATGTCCTCCGCTTCGGCGTCACCCTGCGCGGCGGGCGCAGCCGCCGACGTTGCGCTGGGCGCGTTATCCGTCCCGCCCGTGTTCGCGGGGCTTTCGGTTTGGCCAGCCCCCCCGCCGCAGCCGGCGAATAGGGCGACTATTGCAAAAAACGCCAGTATCCTGAAATGTTTTCGCATTTAATTCACCTTCGTAAATTATTTTGCGTAAATTATAATCCCTTGCAAGCCGATATACAAACCCGCCGCGCATGCGTTATCATATGCCGGTCAGCAAATAAAGCGGAGGGTTGGATGAAGGAAAGCGGAGTCTACATCGAGTACGGCATCAGCGACTACCAGATTTTCCAGCAGGACGAAAACGGCTTTGCGAAAATCGAGATCGGCGGCCGCTGCGAGCCCGAAAACAACCAGAACGACGTATACGTGCGCGCGGTGCTGCAGGATTACAACGAAGTCGTCGTGCCGTATTTTAAGGCGGAAATGCTGGAAGGGAAAAAATGGCGCGCAGCGTTCGAGCTGCCCGCTGGCGGCCTCTACCGGGTCGAGACGATTTTGCAAAGCTGGAGCTTCCGCTACGGGCTGCGCGGCGACATGGCGTTAAACATCGGGGTCGGCGACGTATACGTGCTGGCGGGGCAGTCGAACAATTCGGGCCACGGGCACGCGCCGATGTACGATCCGCCGCGGCTCGGCGTTCATTTGTTTCGCAACAGGAACAAATGGGACATAGCGGCGCACCCGTTCAACGAATCAACCGATACCGCGCACTCCGTCAACCGCGAGCAGACCAATAATCTAAACCATTCGCCGTGGCTCGCGTTCGGGCGGCTTTTGATGGACCGCCTCAACTACCCGATCGG
>WREB01000059.1 GCA_009779525.1 Defluviitaleaceae bacterium | reverse complement strand
TCCTCGATCTTGAATGTCGAAATTGGGTCAAGCGCCGAGCACGGTTCGTCGAAAAGCAGCACGCTTGGGTCAAGCATGAGCGCCCGGGCGATGCAAAGCCGCTGCTGCTGCCCGCCGGAAAGTGAAAGCGCCGGCTTGGCCAGCTTGTCTGCCACTTCGTCGTACAGCGCGCAGCATTTGAGCTTCTCGACGGCCAGCGTCTTAAACTTTGACGCGGGCGCGCGGTATCGTTCGAAAACGGGAAGGATCATGTTGTTTATGATCGATATGGGAAGCGGGTTGGGTTGTTGGAATACCATGCCCACCGCGTGCCTGAGGTTTTCGGGCTTTTTTTCCGCGTACACGTCGTTTCCGTTTACGGATATTTTGCCTGTCAGGCGAAAAACGGGGTAAAAATCGTTCATCCGGTTAATGCTTTTAAGCATCGTCGTCTTTCCGCAGCCCGACGGTCCTATCAACGCATATATGGCGTTTTGCGGCGCGTCAAGCGAAACGTCATTTAATACCTGATGCTTTCCGTACCATACGCCGACGTTTTCTATCCTGACCACTTCGCCGCCCTATTCCTTGTTCGCGCCGATCGCGCCGATGGCTGCGACGGCCGCGTTTAAAATAATGATTATGACGATGAGGACAAACGACGCGCCGAAAGCCACGCTTATATTGCTGCCTTCGCCCGCGGGCGACGTATAGTAAATGTAGCTGGTCAGCGTGCTTCCGGTGTTTCGCAAGGTCGAAACCCAATTATTCGGCAAAAACCAAGGCTGGATTCCCGTCATCCTAAGCGTGCCTCCCAGCGCCAGCCAAACGATGGCGGTGTCTCCGATAATGCGCCCCATCCCCAAGATCGTCCCGGAAACGATTCCCTGCCTTGCGCATCCGATTATGATTTTGGAAACCGTGCGCCATTTTGTCGCGCCTAGGGCGAACGAGCCCTCCGCGTATTCGGGCGGAACGGTATTTAACGCGACATAAATGGATTTGGTCACGAACGGCAGGACCATTATCGCCATCGTTATTCCGGCGACAAAAAACGAGCGGCCGTACGCCATTCCGTAGCCGCTTTCCGTCTCGATGCGCGCGCTTAAAAATCCCAGCCACGGCTGGGTAAACACGGCAAGCGCAAACAGGCCGATCACGACGGTCGGAACGCCCGCCAATATGTCGATTGCCGTTTCTATAATCGTTTTTATCGGTCCTTTTTTGGAATACCAGCACAAATAGATTGCGGAGGCGAGGGATAACGGAAGCGCGAACGAAATGCCGATAACGGTCAGCAAAGTCGTCCCGACAAGCGGCGTCAGTATTCCGCCGATATCGGCCGCGTTACGGAGCGACGCTGCCGGAGGGCTGGTTAAAAAACGCAGCGATATCACGTCGACGCCCAGATACAAAACATTGCAAATTATGAAAAGGCACACCGCGACTATCAGCCCGACCGATATCCATGCGTAGGCGTAACCGGCCGCGTCGCCCGGCCCGTGTTTTCTAATGCGCATTCCCAATCTTCTTCCTCATGTAGGAGTCCACCAAGCGCGCCGCTATGCTTAAGAAAGCGCCGATTAAAAGCAATATCGCCGCGCAGGCGAACAGCGCCGAAGCGACGGACGCGTTTCCCATGCCCTCCGACTTGTTTATTATCGCGGATGAAAGCGGCAGCACTGGGGTAAGCAGTGAAACAAACCCAAGCGAAAAATCGGGCGTCAGGCCAATTCCGCCGCACACCATGGAAACGGCGATCGCCTCGCCTATTCCGCGGCCGGTCGCTAAAATGACGCTTGCGATGATTCCGGAACGGCTTGTCGGCAAAATAATTTTCCATATGACCCGGAAATGGGTCATGCCGAAGGCAAACCCCGTTTCGCGGTATCGCTTGGGCACCGCGGCGATGGCGTCGGAACTTAGCGCCGCAACCGTGGGAACCAGCATGAAGGTTAAGACGATTATGCTGGCTAACAATCCCCGCCCCGTGATTTGGAACCGGCTTAAATATTTTATCTGCAGATCCGGGGTCACGAAGACGTCTTGTATCATCGGAACGACTAAAATAATGCCGATCAAGCCGAAGATGACGGACGGAATGCTTGACAGCAGCCGAACCAGCGAAATAAGCGCGTACGAAACGGTTCGGGGCGTAAATTCCTTTATGACCACCGCTCCGCCGACGCCGATCGCGGCCGCGAACAAAACGGAAAAAAGCGTAGTTATGACCGTGCCCATAATCAAGCCGAACAGGCCGAAATCAAGCAACGGCGAATCCGCCCCCGCGCGAAACGCCTCGTCTATCTGTCGGTCGAATCCCGTTTTGAAAAAAAGGCCGAAGCCGTTTGCGCTTATGACGGGCCAAGCGCGCATAAAAACGAACGCGAAGATGAAAAAAATCATCAGCACGCCGGCTCCCGCAAAAATTTTAACGACCGCTTCGGAAATGCCCTCGGCGACTCCGCGGCTTCGGACGCCTCTCCGAATGGCGGAAAGGCGTCCGATTATTTTGCCTTGCTTAATTTTAATCACGGCTTGCGGATACTCAGGTAGCCTCCGTTTATGATGAAGTTCTGCTGACATTCCTGAGCGCGCAGGAAGTCGATGAATTTGGCGGAAGCGCCCGACGGAACGCCCTTTGATAAGACGAACAGTTGGCGTCCGAGCAGATAGGCGCCGCTTTCCACCGTTTCAAAATTAGGCATGACATTGTTTAGCGTAACGACTTTAACGGTGTCGTCCAAAACGCCGACCGAATCGAAACCGATCGCGTTCGCGTCCGCCGCCACCGCCATCATTACCAGCTGGGCCGAAACGTGCGGCGTCGCCGTCGCAACAACCGTTTCGTTGTCGCGGCCGTAAACGGGACGCATCAGCAGTTCTTGGAACGTCGCCAGCGTTCCCGAGCCGGACTCGCGGGTCTGCACGATTATCGGGGCGTTGTTTCCGCCGACGTCCTTCCAGTTGGTTATTTCGCCCTTGAAGATTTTCGCGGCTTGCGCCGCCGTCAAATTATTTACTGGGTTCGACGGGTGCGTGATTATCGCGATGCCGTCGAGCGCTACGGGAATGATGTGCTTTATTTCTTTCTTTTGCGCATCGTTCAAGACGCTTGAGGACATTCCGATATTATTGGTCCCGTTTATGGTGTCGTTGATTCCGGTGCCGCTGCCGCCGCCCGCGACGGAAACGTTGAGGCCGGGGTTCATTTCGTTCAAAAAATCCGCCGCTTCCGTCACGAAGCCCTGAAGCGTCGTCGAACCGGTTATCTTAACCGATCCCTTCATTCCGGTAAAATACTCGATCGAAAAAGTGCCCGAGGCGACGTTCGCGTTGATGGTCGCGCCGATCGCGGTAAGCACCGTGTCCATCTGCACGTAGGGCTGGCCGTCGATCAGTTTCGGCGCGACGGCCATGGCGCCCTGCTTTCCGTTAAAGCTGTACGATTTGCTTCCGATCATCATAACGAAAGAATTTGCCGCCGTCCTGATGCTGATCCTTTTAGCGCGGGCGCTATAGGCCGTGACGGCGCCCACCGTCTTTTCGAAAAAACTGAGGGGCACCAACGATTTGCCCGACTCGGTAACCACTTCGGTGGTGATTTTGAAGCCGTCCACCTCCACGGTCGTCGTGACTGAAGCCGCGCGCAATGTTGCGGCCGGCGGTAAGCCAAGGGTTACGAACGCCGCAATCAATACCGCGGCAATGGTTTGTTTCAATTTCATGGATTGCCTCCTTTTTATAGGTTTTACCTATTTATGATTAACGGCCGACGCCATTATCATTGAAAACGGACGATAAATTTTCAAATTGCAAAAACGCGGCGAATTCCTTTGCCGACGAGTTTCCATCCATATACGCAAGGACGACTTCCCGTTTCCCAAAATAGTCCGAAGCCTCAGGATTTGCGCCGTCGACCGAAAGAATAATGCATCCTCTGGCATCCGCCGCCGTACCGACCACGCCGACTACGTTTTCGTTAGCCGCCACGTATTCGATCACGCCGCCGTCGTTTGGAAAAACGATCGCCCATTCGGGAATCAGGCTTTGCGTTCTGCCTCCCACGATTCCCCGCAGCTCAAAAAGGTCTTCAAATAAAACGCGGGATGCGGTTCCCGGTTCCGACAGGGTGATGTCCCAAGCGGGATATTCGAAATATTCGAAATAATCGTTATCGCCGTTAAAATCGTCTTCGAAAAAATCATCTTCGAAAAAATCGCCTTCAAAAAAATCGTCGCCGAAAAAATCGTCGAACATATCGCCAAAATCGTCGTGCCCGACGAATAACTGATAAATCTCATCCATTGATATTTCGTCGCGGCTGCTTGCGGGGTTCGCGATAAAGCGAATCACTTCCGTTCCTATTACGACCGCGGACATTCCCTCGTGAGCCGATATGTCCGAAACCGATCCGCAAAATATGGCGACGTCGCACTTACCGTTTGCCAGCGAAGCAATGGAGGCTTCCTTGCCGGAGGCGGTAACGCCGCCCTCGTCTCCGTATGCCTCAAAAATCTCTTTAGCGAACCGCAGCATCGAAACGGAACACTCTATGGAAACGGTTTTGCTTAAGTCGATGGTTTCGACGCTGTTTGCGTTTGCGGCGGAATCGGAAACCGCATTAATCCCCAAAGCCTGCTTATCGGCGCAGCCGGCGGTAATAATAAGAACGGTCAGGATGCAAATCGCCAAAATTTTCGAACCCAATTTATCGGACCCCTTTCTTATTCATTGTATGGCCGTTGTTTAAATTCTAATTGCATGGTTTGGTAAATTGTTCGTAAATATTTGGTAAAAAACAGGCGGCTTTAATTGCGCCTGCCTTTTTGTAAAAACGTTTGCGCGTTCGCGGTTTTTTTTTGGAAGGCGCCGGCGCCGCCCATGCCGAGGACGCGCATGCGGAAGAGGTTGATACCTAAGGTATCGTTTGATAATATTCGGACGGACCGGATTTTATTAATGGAGGATCAAATGAAAATCGGCGTGATGCTTGAAAGCTTTAAGATCGGGTTAAAGGAGGCGGCAGCGCGCGCCGCGGCGCTGGGGGCGCAGGGCGTGCAGGCGTACTCCTCGTACGGCGAGCTCGCCCCCGAAAACATGGACGGCGCAAAAGAGCGGGAATGGCTGAAGATCATAAAGGGGCACGGGCTCGTGTTTTCCGCGATATGCGGGGACCTGGGCGGCCACGGGTTCGAGGACGCGGGCGAAAACGTCGCGAAAGTCGAAAAGTCGAAGCGGATCATCGATTTAGCTAAGCGGCTCGAATGCGACGTCGTGACGACGCACATAGGAGTCGTGCCCGCGGAAGAAAACGCGACGAAGGAGACGATGCGGAAGGCCTGCAGGGAACTCGCGCTTTACGCGGATTCGATCGGCTCGTCCTTCGCGGTCGAAACGGGGCCGGAGACGGCGGAAGTGCTTCGCGTCTTCTTGGAAAGCCTCGGCGCGGGCGGGGTTCGGGTAAACTTCGACCCGGCAAACCTGGTCATGTGCGTTAACGACGATCCCGTCAAGGGCGTCGCGGCGCTTGGCAAATTTATTGTGCATACGCACGCGAAGGACGGCGTGCATTTTCCGACGGACCCTATCACATGGGAGGAAGTCCCGCTCGGATGCGGCGGCGTTAACTGGGACGCGTACCTGGGGGCGCTTAAGAAAATTGGCTACGAAGGGTTCTTGACGATCGAGCGCGAGGTCGGCGATTCGCCGGAGGAAGACATCCGCCTTGCCGTCGGGTTTCTAAAAGAAAAACTGGCCGCGCTATAAAATTAATCGCGGCTTCTTCTGTAGACGTCGATTCGGCTCGGGCCGTTGAAGATAATTGGCGGCGCTTGGGTTTTAACCTTTCCTTCTGTAGACGTCGATTCGGCTCGGGCCGTTGAAAATGTAGAAGGGGAACGTCTCGCCGAGGTACGAATCGACCCCGTTGGCGGCGTAGTACGCGCCGAGGTTTGCGCCGGTTTCGGCGAACACGATAATTTTTACGCTGTTTTTGGCGCAGCAGTCGATGATGCCGTCGATCGTGCGGTTGGTTATCGTCATTCCGGTGACGATGCAGAGGTTTGAGCGCGCGATTTGTTCGAGCGTGCGCGAGCCGTCGATGATGTCGACTTTGCCGAATAGCTTTCGACCGGTTATCGCCGCGTCGTAGTCGGTCCCGACGATGTTTGCGCCGCGCTCCGAAAACAGCGTTAATATGTCGCCGACGACTCCGACGTTGACGACGTCGGCGCCCTCGACTTTGCCGAGCAAATGTTCGGCCTCGCGGTATATGAGCTCGCTGCGCCAGCGCATCTTCTTTACCGAGACGTCGTCCCGCGTTTCAAAATAGGCGGGCTTGGCGCCTTCCACCGCCGGGTAGGCCGAATCCATGAACGCGACTTCCAGGGCGGTGTCGTCGATTTTGGCCGCCAAAAAATCCGTCCCGATGTATTTATCAAGCTCTTCCGGCGGATAGTCGGCGCGCGCGCTGTACGCGCAGCCGAGCCCCGCGGTTTGCGCGAGCAAAAATTTGAATTTAAACGTGCGGCCGTTGCCCTCCGGGCTGTACAGGCAGTCGACGCCCCAGACGCCCTCGACGCGCCGGTCCCTCTCAGTTGTCCCTTTGATAATTTTTTCGCGGATAATATTTAACGAATCCATCTTAACCCTTCTGATGCGAAGTTAAATCTTTTTTTTTATCGATGACGTTTCAAATAAATGGCCTGATCGATTTTATTCGATGAGCATGCGAAATCATATCATTATCTCTTTCGGCCTATCGAACGATATGAAATCCAGCATGCTCATCGAATAGCCGTAGGCGCCCGCGTTCTCGAACGCCAGCAGGTCGCCCGCCATAAGAGCCGGCAACTCCTCGTCGCCGATCACATCGAGCGGCGTGCAGGTGTTGCCGACCAGGCGGTACTTGAGCGCGCCTTTTTCATGATTTTCACTGCCTCGCGATTTGGCGCAGCGCGTTTCGTTTTTTTGCGTCTTGCCGACTACGGTCACGCGGTGCTTTTGGTTGGTAAACATCGGCCTGTAAAACGAACTCATCCCGCCGTCGAGTATCGCGAAGTTGACCGAGCCGGAACGCTTGACGTCAATTACCGACGCGACAAAAACCCCCGCCTCGGCCACCAAGAAGCGGCCGAGCTCGAGGTTGCGCCTTATCCCTTTGCCAATGATCGCCCTCGTCGAATCGTCGGAGCAAATTAAACCGGCGGTT